>CAZUCH010000001.1:0-43724 GCA_964619045.1 uncultured Planctomycetales bacterium
GACTCGTGCCGCGTCGCCATCTCGCGCAGTGATTCCTCCCCCGCCGCGCGCTTCTCGACCGCGCGACCGCGCTCCACCTGGGCGTCGGTGTACTCCTGCGCCAAGCGAGTAACCGCCGACTCCGCCGCTTCGCATTCCCCGGCCAGCGACGCGATACGCTCCTCGTGCTCATGCCGGGCCGCTACCACTGTGGCGCTCTCGGCCTCGATCCGCCCAAGCTGCCCATCCACCTCGTCGATGGACTGCCGCACACCCTCCAGTTCGCCGCCGACGAGCTGCGTTTCGCGGGCCAACCGTTGACGGGCGTCCTCCACCCGCGCTTGCCCAGTGCGTGCTTCCGCATGTTCACGCTGCGTGGCCGCGATACGCTGCAAGAAGCCGTCGCGACGCAACTGCAGGTCCGAAACCGCCTCGTCGACCTCCATTCGCCGACGCGTCAGCTTCACCAGCCGCGTTTCGAGCTCCTCGATCTCGACACGCAGTTGACGAATCTCCGCCTTGCGGCTGATCAGCCCCGCCAGAGCCCGCGCGCCGCCGAACGTCATCCGGCCATCCGCACCGATTGTCGCTCCATCCAACGTCACGAACACACAGCCGGCCAACGCACCGGCGGCCAACCTCAAGGCCTCCTCAGCCGTGCCCACAACGTACACCCGGCCCAGCAGGTGCTCGGCCAGCGCCCGATACTCCGGCTCGCAACGCACCCAGTCCACCACCCGCGCCACGAACCCGGCAGCGTGTTCATAACTCACCGGCGTCGCCTGTTGGGCGACCCGATCGAGCCCCAGCACGCGAACCGGCCCCAACTCCGCACGCCGCCCGGAGAGCAGCGCCAAAAAGGCCTCCGTGTCGCGTACCACGACGTGATCCTCAAACGTCGCCAGCACGGCCTGGAGAATGCTCACACGCGCATCGTCGATGTGGAGCAGGTCCGCCACCAGCCCTACGACGACCTCCGACGGCTGCTCATCGTCCTTCCACGTCAGGACCGTACGCGTGCCCTGATCTACGCCCTCCAGGCGCTGCTCCATATCGACCAGCACACCCAGCCGCGACAGCACGGCGCTGCGTTGCTCCTTCAACTCACCAATCTGGCCGTCGAGCTCCTCGGCTTCCGCGTTCAGCTCGGCCAGACGCCGCTCGTCGACGCGCAATGCCGCAGTCAACTCCGCGATCTGCTGATCCAGCCGCTCCACTCGCTCGCTCAGCTCGCCAAACTGCCCGGCCAGCCCCTCCTCGTCACGCCCTATCTCCTGTTGGCGGGCCACCAGCCGTTCCACCTGCGCCGCCAAACGATTGTGCTGCTGCGCCAGGTTCTCCTGATCGTTTTGCAGTAGCGCGGCTCGCCGGGCCGAATCGAACGCCGCCCCTCTCTCCTGCTCCAGCCGCTGCCGCGCCTGGCCGGTACGATTCTGGGCCGCCTGGCGGGCCTCACCCAACTGCGCGATGCGAGCCGCACTGCGTTCTTCAGCCGCCCGAAGCTCCTCCAGATCGACCTTTTCGGCCGCGATACGCTCAGCCAGAACCGCCCGGCGATCGCCGACTTCCCCGGCCTGCTCACGCCGGCGATCCCGCGTGATCGCCAACTCGGGCAGACGCCGCTCGCCCTGCACAATCCGCTCGCGCAGGGCACTCAGCGCTGTCTGCATCTCCAGCAACCGACCCTCGGCGGCCTGAATCTCATCGTCCAACGCTTGCCGGGCGTGCTCACACTCCGCCAGGCCGGCGTCATGAGCCGCCAGCTTGGCCCGCTCGGCGCGCAGCCCCTCGTCCAGCGCGTCCGCTTCCGCACAGACCTTCAGCCGCCCCTGCTCCAGATCGTGATACTCGGCCATCGAGAACGACGATCGCAGTTCACGCAGCCGAGCGTCGTACTGCTGGAAACTGCGGGCCTTACCGGCCGCCAGCCGTACACTCCGCAGCCGTTTCTCCAGTTCCTCGATGATGTCCTGGAGCCGCAGCAGATTCGCCTGCGTGCGATCCAGCTTGCGTTGCGCTTCGACTCGCCGAGCCTTGTAGCGACTGATGCCCGCGGCTTCTTCGAAGATCTCCCGCCGTTCGACCGGATTGGCCTGGAGCAACGAGTCCACCCGCCCCTGCTCGATGATGCTGTAGGCGTCCACGCCCACGCCCGTGTCCAGCAGCAGTTCCCGGACATCTTTCAGCCGGCACCCGCGCCCGTTGAGCTTGTACTCGCTGTCGCCGTTGCGATAAAGCACGCGGCCGACCACCACCTCCTGCTCATCGCTACGCAGGATGCCGCCGCGGTTGTCGAACGTGAGCTTCACTTCGGCGAACTTGGCGGCCTTTCGGGACCGTGAACCGGCGAAGATGACATCCTGCATCTTTCCGCCTCGCAGATTCCGAGCCGACTGTTCGCCCAACACCCACCGGACCGCGTCGAGGACGTTGCTCTTCCCGCACCCGTTAGGTCCGACTATCCCAGTGATGCCGGCTCCGAAATCGAACTCGGTTCGGTCGGCAAAGCTCTTGAAGCCACTCAGAGAAACGCGTTTGAGAAACACAACCTCATTCCATACGTTCATTAGGCGCAGACCACAGACCCCGAGATGTCCTCGGTGGCCACCGCTCGGACCGCGCACACTATATCTTGTATCTCATCCGCCACCATAGCACAAGAGGGTTGTTCCCACAAGATCTCGCAGCCGCTCGTCGCTACCATGCGTGATTGGGGGCAATGATATCGGACCATCCGACCCTGCCGCTATCGGGCGCCTCCGACAGCCGGCCCCGCAGCTGGTTTTCGTTGCGGTTCCCGCCCGCATCTTGCTCTTCACAATCACTTTGCCACCCGAAAGCTACTGCCATCCTCGCCGCCTGCGCACGACATTGCCAATAACTAAGGCGAGCGTGAGCGCACACCCGCTTACCGCTTTTTTACGAAGATCGCGCTTGCAATCGCCTGTCTGGAGGGGTATAACTCAATGGCGTGAGAGGAAGGGTGAATGTCACCCGCGTCAAAATCAGGTTTCAGGAGGCGGAAGCACACCTCCACTGGCACTTATTTGGGAGAACGTAATCATGAAGAAAGCTATTGTTTTGATGGCAGTCCTGTGTCTCGTGACGTCGGCAAGCGCCAACGTCAACATGTGGCTGAGCAACTCGGCTGACGGAAACGGCTTGGTTGCAGGGGACGATCCGTTCCTGGCCGCGGATTACCAGTTCACTCTCGGCGGCGTCTCGTCGATGGGTGCGGCGGTTGATGTAGCTCCGGCGGCGGACTTCACGTACCTGTGGCTCCAGTTCGACAACGAGGCTGAAGGCGTCAAGATCCAGGGCATCTCGACCGATTTGGTCGTGACCGTCCCCGGTGGCGATCCCACCAATCCCGCCGACATCATCGCCGGCGCCGTGACCAACAGCGTTGGCCACCGTTACAGCTACACCCCCCTTCCCGCGATTTACACCCGGTGGGAGGGTGATGCGGACATCTCGGTCACGGGCGATCCGAATGGCCTCTTCGTTGGCGCCACGTCGCAGGGCATCCAGAACCATGCCGCGCTGGACATGTTCCGCTCCGAGTGGAATGGCGCCAGCCGCACCGCGCTGATCGGTGCCGCAGCGTTTGCCGAAGGCATCCGCGGTGACATCTACCTCGGCATTGGCGACCTCAAGTATATGGACATCACCCCCCGTCCGACGGTGAGCCTCAACGGCGTTGAGGTTTTGCCGGGTGCTGGCCTCGACTACCAGTATGGCTACGCCGGGAACATCGTTCCGGAGCCCGCCAGCATGTTGCTGCTCGGTCTCGCCGGCCTGCTGATCCGTCGTCGCTAGTCACTACTAGCAACTCGGATTCAAGCTGAATCAAGAAGGAGTCGGGCAATCCGCCCGGCTCCTTTCTCTATGCGCCAACCTCGGGCGATCCCAACTGAACGGGACGCACGCCGCCTGGCTACATTGATATGGGCCGCACCCCGGCCCCCAGCTCGCTGGCCACCTTACGCGTCGCGACAACATCCCGCCCAATCTGCTCGATGAGCCGCTGGGCTGAGTCAAACCTCTCTTGCTCGCGCAGACGTGCCAGGAAGTGCAGCCCCACGCGCCGGCCGCGCAAATCGCCATCGAAATCCAGCACATGGGCTTCCACCCGCGGCAGCTCCTGCTCGAACGTCGGCTGTGCTCCGATGTTCACCGCCGCCGGGTGTAGCGTGCCGTCCTCAAGTTGCGCCACGGCGGCATACACGGCCTGCTGCGGCAACAGGTGCCGAATGCCGTCCAGGTTGGCCGTCGGATAGCCCAACTCGGCCCCGCGCCCCTCGCCGTGCCCGGTCGAGCCGATCACGCGGTGAGGGCGCCCCAGCATGATGTTGGCCTCTTCCACGCGGCCGTCACGCAGAGCCTGACGAATCGACGTGCTGCTGATCGCCGGTCGCGTGGACAGCTCTTCGCAACGCACCTCAGGAACCTCATGCACTTCATATCCCCACCGATCGGCGTGCTCCACCAGAGTGTCGATCGAGCCCTCCCGACCACGTCCGAAGTTGAACTCGGGGCCTTCCACGAGGGCACGTGGGTGACAGTGGGTCACCAGGCCGGCCAGGAAATCGTCAGCCCGCTGAGCCAGCAGTTCAGGCGTGCTCCGCAGAACAATGCAATGGCCGACGCCCAGCCGCTCCAGCAGCGACAGTTTCTCGGCCAGCGTCGTCAGCATGGCCGGAGCGCGCTCCGGCCCCAGCACCGCCAACGGATGCGGATGGAAGGTCACGGCGGCAACGCCTGCTCCCAGCCGCCGGGCCGCCGCGCGAGCGACTCCCACCAACTCGGCATGTCCCCTGTGTACGCCATCGAAGTTCCCGATGGTGAGGACGATGCCCCCGTGCGGCGGCACGAACTGCTCCAGGCCGTTGGTAACTTCCATCCTGCTGGCCGCCACGTCACACATCAAGGACCAGGCATGACGCGCAGCCCCAACTGCTCGGCACGCTCCGCGAAGTCCGCCTCCGAGAGCCACTCGACTGTATAGGTCTCCCGCTCGGCGTGGTAGACAACGATGTGCCGGCCGTTGGGCATGAACAACCCGCTGTGCGGGTGGAAGCAGCAACACACGCCCACCTCGGGCCGCGATCGAGAGACTTGGTTCGGGTACAGCGAGTTGTACAAGAAGTGGTGACGGCGGGTGTTCTCCTCCGGCAACGGCAGCTCATATGGGATTCGCCCACGCTCATCGTGAACCCGCTGAAGATCGGCGGCGGCGTACTCCATCCGATCGCGACACCCTTTGATGTCCTCCTGCTCACGCACCACGATTGACAACGCCGCCATCGCCAGAACGGCCACGAAGAGCGCCGCCGCGCTCCGCACGACACGCCGCCGACGCGATGCGATTGTCCGCCGCCCGACGCGTTCGCTGGCGTCGCTCCTGCCCGCGCCACTTGTTGAGTCCATCGTCATTCGACAAGCCCAATTCTCGGCTAGCCCTTGTGCATTCCCGGATCGACCCGCATTCTATAGCCAGCCCGCGAGCGGTGAAAGCCGGAACTCGAATCAGCAGGTCCACGGGTATGAACACAACCGCGATAGATGCGATAGACATTGCATGGGTGATAGGCGGAGCAGCACTCACGCTGGCCCTGATCGGCGTCCTACTGTACTGGAGCCGCAACGAGGCACGCCAACCGCCTCGGCCGCCCCCGCAATACTCCGACTCAGATCCCCCAGACGTAGCGGCCGACCTCCGAGTCGGCCGTGGAACACGGAAAGACCGCCCCTGACGAGTCCGGCCTACTCGGAGGTCGGCCGCCACCGGGCTTCCGCTAGTCGCTGCCCCGCGCCCAAGCGGCCCGCAGGTCCGCAAGCGCCACCTCGCAATCGCCACAAACCAGCCGGGAGTCCGGCGTGACGTCACCCAGCGGAGTGTGGCGCACCGTCTCCCGGTCAAGCAGAGCCCCCGCCGCCTCGGCATCCGCTACTTCAACAACATATGCCGCGCACAGCTCCTCGAAGGGGGTCGCCTCCGCGTCGTCCGCACGCAGCGCCACGCCGCGAACTCCGGCGAAGGCCATCTCGGCCACCGCCGTCAGCCAACCACCGTCGGACACGTCGTGACAAGCCGCGATCAACCGCCGCCGGATCAGCTCCGCCACTGCACGGTGCGTCCGGGCCGCGTCCGCCAATGAGAACCCAATCACCGGCAACCCACCAACCAGCCACACAGGATTGCCCGGCCGCTTCAGGTCCGGCGTCTGGCAGCGCGTCACGTCGTCGATGACGCTGATGGCGCTGATCAGCAGAGTCGAGGGAATCGCCAACCGGCGGCGCTCGCGAATACGCTGCTCCAGCGTCGGCAGCAGGGCTCGCAATCGACGCGCCTCGCTCGCATCTCCCGTCGCCCAGCTACGCAACGCCGCGCACAACGGTTCGACATCCGCTTCATCCAGCGCGAACTCGTTGTTCAGCGAGTCCTTGCCAGATATGAACGGCACTCCGAAAGCCAACGCCGTGTCGTAGCATGCCTGACATGCGCGAACCAGGGCGCCAAGTTGGCGCGTGTCGTCACCTCGGCCCCAGCAGAAGTTGTCGAGAATCGCCGTCTGATCAGGATCGCCACCCACGCAGACCACATTTCTTATAGCTTCGTCGATCGAGCCCGCAGCCATCCAGTACGGATCAACGTCGGCAACGTGCGGCCCCATCCCGCAACCCAGCGCCACGCCGCGGCACGAGTCCAGTCGCGGCCGCAGCACCGCCGCGTCACCGGGGCCGCGCCCCGGTCCCAGCAGCGGCTTGACCACGCTACCGCCCTGAACCTCGTGGTCGTATTGCCGAATGATCCACGCCCGCGAGGCCACGTTCGGGCGCGCCAACTCCGCCGTCAGCCGTGACAGGGCCGCCGGCACACTAACCGCCGTCTCGCCGGTGTCGGGAGATTGTGGCACCGGCATCTTGCCGGTGGAATCACAGGCTGGAAGCCTGTGCCACAATTTGGTTGCGGCCGAAGGCCGCGCTGTGCCGCCGCACGCTGGATTCACGCTCTGAGGCACCGGCTGCCACTCGGCCACCCGCTCCACGCGCGGCACGCCATGGTGCAGGAATTGCATGTCGAGTTCGCCCACAACCTGGCCGTTGAAACGCAGGGTTATCCGCGCCGTCCCGTCGCCGCACGCATCGGCGTTGCCGAACGTGCCGATCACCGTCGCCTCGACCTCCTCGGCGCGCATGATCTCCAGGAATCGCTCCAGATTCGCCGGCGGCAGAGAGACAACCATCCGCTCCTGGGCTTCGCTGATCCAAATCTCATCGTAACCCAGGCCGGCGTACTTCAGCGGCACGCGGTCCAGATCGACCTCCGCCCCGATCTCCTCGCCCATCTCGCCCACCGCACTGCTCAGCCCCCCAGCCCCGCAATCCGTCATGGCCGTGTACAGGCAGCCACCCTCGGCGTCACGAGCCTTTAGGATCGCGTCCAGGAACCGCTTCTCCGTGATCGCGTTCCCAATCTGGACCGCGTGCGAGAACTCGTCCGCATGTGTGTCGGTCAACTCGGCCGACGAGAAGGTCGCACCGTGAATCCCGTCGCGCCCGGTGCGCCCGCCGATGACGACCACCAGATCCCCGACCTGGGCCGCCTTCTCGATGCAATCACGGGGAATGAGCCCTAGCGAACCGGCATAGACCAGCGGGTTGCCCAGGTAACGTGGGTCGAAGTACACGGCCCCGTTGACCGTGGGGATGCCCATGCGGTTGCCGTAGTCGGCCACGCCGCTGACGATGCCCTTCAGAACTCGCCAGGGGTGCAACACGCCCTTGGGCAGACACTCCTGGGGCCAGTCGGACGGGGCTACGCAGAACACGTCCGTGTTGGCCACCGGCTTGGCCCCCAGCCCGCAGCCGATGATGTCACGAATCACGCCGCCGATCCCAGTCGCCGCCCCGCCGTAGGGCTCGATCGCCGACGGGTGGTTGTGAGTCTCGACCTTGAACGCCAGCCCGAACTCCTCGTCGAAGCCGATCACGCCGGCGTTGTCCTTGAAAATCGACAGGCATTGCGGCCCCCGACCAGCCGCGATGAGTTCCTCAGTCGCCCGGACGATCGTATCCTTCAGCAGATTGTCGTAATGCCGAGTTTCCTCGGCTCCCGCGGCAGATGGCGTTGCGCCATCCGGCGTCGGCAGCGGCGCCCCTCGATACACGATCGCGCTCCGCAGTGTCTTGTGGACGCAGTGCTCCGACCATGTCTGGGCCAGCGTTTCCAGCTCCAGGTCGGTCGGCTCGCGGTCCAGTCCCTGGAAGTGCGCCTGTATCGCACGCATCTCCGCCAGCGACAGGAACAGGTGGGCGCCGCGTGATAGCCGCTCCAGACCATCGTCGCCCAGCGCCAGCAGCGGCACGTGACGCAGCTCAAACTCATGTGCCGGCGGCTGTGGAGCCGGCCGCACGCCGGCCGTCCCGGGAATCAGTTGCTCGATGCAGTCGTTGGCCAGGACGCGGCCGGCGGTGTCCAGAACCCCACTCTCATCCAGCGGCCCACTGACCACGAAACGCCGCCCCGTCCGCACTGACTCCACGGCAAGCCCCTCAGCACGCAGCTCAGCGAGCGTGCTCTCGGCGACCGGGTCCATGACCCCCGGACGAGGGTGAATCTCGAACGCGACCATTCCCGAGGCCACTTGCGGCTGCGCGTCATCGACCCCCAGCACCGTGACATCCTCGACGACGGGATCGCCCAACAAGTCGGCCGCGACTCGCTGAGCGTCAGCCCGGCTGAGCGCGCCTTCCAGGAAGAAGAGCCGCGACGCCGCGAGTCCGGTAATATCCCCAAGTCCGGCTTCACGCAGAGCGGCCAACATCTGCCCCTCGCCGCCGGCGTGTGTCGCATCAGCGCGCGGCCCGATTTCGACCCGGTAGACGGTCATGTCTCTCATCCACACCAAGAGCGCGTGCTTAGCGCGCGATTATCGATCGATCAGAAGTCGCGAATGATAGCCTCTGAGGCCCTCCGCGTCGCCCGGGGGCCCCCCAAACAACCCGCCCCGCGACCGCGTGGTTTCAGCGGCACGACACCCTCGCGCGCGGCGAAGCGACCAATATCAACAGAACGCCCGATAACCGCCGGCCGTGGCGCAACCCATTGTTACCACACATGTTATAGGCTTCAGACGTCCGGCGCCGGGCCCCTTGGAGCCCCCGAATCTTAGCGCAATGTTAACTTTCTTCTTGCAACGCCGCCACCGCTGCACGTACCATCCCGGATTACTGTGCAGGCAGTAATGGGTGCGGGCAATGAGCCCGCTATGGCGCGGCCTGTCTGGCGAATTGAATGGGTATGGAATCCAAGGCTGTAGGTGCATCCACAGGGAGCTACGCTCACGTGCTCGACTTTGAGAAGCCGATCGCGAAGATGGAGCAGGAGATTCAGCGTCTGGAGGGCCTGCAGGCCGAGTCCGGACGCGACTTCTCCGACGTCATCACGGGAGTGCGCGAACAACTGCGCAGCGCTCTGCGGACATCCTATGCCAACTTGACCGCGTGGGAGACGGTGCTGGTGGCTCGGCACCCACGCCGCCCGCTGGCTCGTGACTATATCCGGTTGCTGGCAAAAGACTTCTGCGAATTGCACGGCGACAAAGCCTACGCCGACGACAAGGCCATGGTGTGTGGCTTCGCCCGCATGGCCGGCCAGCGAGTGATGCTGGTAGCCATCCAGAAAGGCCGCGACACTCGCGAGAAGATCGACGTCAACTTCGGCTGCGCGCACCCCGACGGCTACCGCAAGGCCCTCAAGAAGATGCAGTTGGCGGCCAAGTTCAAGGTCCCGATCGTCTGCCTGGTTGACACGCCGGGGGCCTACCCGGGAGTCGAGGCCGAGGAGCGCGGCATCGCCTACGCAATCGCCGTCAACTTGATGGAGATGTCCCGACTGCCGACCCCCATCATCGCTTGTGTGATCGGCGAAGGCGGCAGTGGCGGCGCGATTGGAATCGCGGTAGCCGACCAGGTTGCCGTCATGGAACACTCGTACTACTCGGTGATCAGCCCCGAAGGCTGCGCCGCGATCCTCTGGCGCACTGGCGAGAAGGCTCCGCAGGCCGCTCAGGCTCTGCGACTGACGCCCGAGGATCTCAAGCGCCTCGAATTGATCGACACGATCATCGAGGAGCCGCTGGGCGCGGCCCACCGTGATCCCGAAGCGGCCGCTAAGGCCCTCGAAACCTGGATCGGAAAGACGATACGGGATTTGCGACGTTTGAAGACCGAGACACTCTTGCGACGGCGCTACGAGCGCCTGCGCAAGCTGGGCTCCCAGTTTACTGAAACTCGACAACCAGAGGCTAAACCGTCCAAGACTCGCGGTCGACGCACGCGTGCGCCGGCCAACGCGCGGGGATGATATTCGCTCGACACGCCTCTCGGGGCGTGACGGGCGTGGGGAAAGCCAGCGGAACCGGCAGTACGGCCAAGCGACAGTCGCCTGATACCAGGCGACCAGGTTGTCTGGGATGGCCTGGCCGGGAGCGAACACGCAGCCCGCGGGCGGCGTAGAAGATTGTAGGAAGAGTGTTGACGCCGGAATATGTTAGGGCGCCGACGGACCATTTGTTATACTGGCCCATGTAGCATGAAATGAGGTTCTTTCGTTGCCAGAGAAGACACTTAACAACCAGATGGAGATGGCATCGCCCGCTATGCAGGCGGTCGACCTCAACCTGTTCGTTTACGACCGCTGCCTGCACCCGGAACTCTTCCGGCACTTCGCCACTTATCAGGTCAAGCAGGGACGCTATGTCGCCGACATCTGGATCGTCGGCCTCAGCCACGTTGTCACGGTGACCCTGGGACGGCATAGCCTGACCGAACTCCTGGCCCGTGAGAGCGACATGTTGCCCTCGCGCGGCGTGCTCTCACGCTTCCGCCTGAAGGGCGAGCGCGATCACGAACGCGAGACCGCCGAAGGCTGGAACTACATGGTGAGCACGCAGGTGGAGACGATGGACGAGTCGCTCTACAAGTCCGTCCACTACGACCTGCTGCGGCACACCGAGAAGCAGGGCTGGTTCCACTCCTACGAGGCCTGGGCCGAGGGTGACCTGGTGCCGTTCTCCTACATGGACCACGAGGCGCGCGATCGCGAGTTTCACATTCACGCCTTCCACGCCTACCCCGCCGAGCGCACGATCATCAAGACGCAGTCGATTTTCGAACTGCCGGAGTAAGCATCGCTCGCCGGCCAACCTCGCAAGCACCAGGACGCCCGGACCACGCTCCGGGCGTTGTCCTTGCGCTCTGTCCCTCTACACCTCGCCCCGCAGTGACGGTATTATCGCTCCGCAACCATGGCCTCCAACGAACCTGATACAATCCGCATCGTCGGCGCACGCGAGCACAATCTGCGACGCGTCACGCTGACACTCCCTAAGAACAAGCTGATCTGCTTCACCGGCGTCTCCGGAAGCGGCAAGAGCAGCCTGGCCTTCGATACCTTGTACGCCGAAGGGCAACGCCGCTATGTCGAATCGCTCAGCGCCTACGCCCGGCAGTTCCTGGGCCAGCTCCCAAAGCCCGAGGTCGATCAGATCACCGGCCTCGCACCGTCCATCTCCATCCAGCAAAAAACCAGCGGCTGGAACCCACGCAGCACCGTCGGCACGATCACCCAGATTAACGACTATGCCCGCGTCCTCTTCGCCCGAGCCGGCGTGCAACATTGCCCCCAGTGCGGGCGCCGGATCAGCGCCCAGACCCGCGAGCAAATGTTGGCCCGCGTGCTGACACTCCCGACCGACACCAACCTGATGATCCTGGCACCCAAGGTGCGCGCCCAGCGCGGCGAGTATCGCGACCTATTCCAGGACTTGCTACGCCGGGGCTACGTGCGCGCCCGCGTGGACGGGCAGGTGATCGACCTCTCCGATCCCCCGCCGTTGGACCGCTATCGCCGACACGACATCGAAGCCGTCGTGGACCGGCTCGTGATCCGCGAAGGTGTGCGCTCCCGACTGGCCGAGGCTCTCGACGCGGCCCTCGAAGCCGGCGACGGCACCGCAATAGTCATGGTGCTGGACGAGGCTGGCCCGGCCCCCGCCAATGCGGGGACACGACCACGATCGGCGGGCTCCGGCGGCTCGCACGACATCCTGCTATCGGCCGCTTTCGCATGTACCCACTGTGACCTCGGTTTCGAGCCGCCCACACCCCAGATGTTCAGCTTCAACAGCCCCCAAGGGATGTGCCCCTACTGCGACGGGTTGGGCAAGCGTTACGACTTCGACCCGAATCTGCTGGTACCCGACCCCGCCAAACACTTCCTCGATCCCTGCATCGCCGCTCTGCGACACAAGCCCGGACGCTGGCGCACGCACCTGTACGAAGGCGTGGCCCAACACCTCGGCGTGGACTTGCACACTCCCTGGCGCGAACTCCCACCCAAGGCACGCCACGCCCTCCTGTACGGCACCGGCGACACCCACATTACATTCGAGTGGCGCTCACGACAGGGAGTCATGAAGCACGGCGGGACGTTCGAGGGGGTCATCGCCGAACTCCACGCCCGCCACAAGAAGTCAGCCTCCGACATGGTGCGACGATTCTACGAGCAGTTCATGCGGCAGACCGTCTGCCCCCAGTGCCATGGCGGCCGCCTCAAGCCACAGGCCCTGGCCGTGCGGATCGAGGGGCGTCCCGCCGGCGAGGCAGACCAACTCCGAGCGTTGAACATCGACGACGCCAGCCAACTCTCCATCCAACAGGCTCTGGGATTCTTCAGCACGCTCGAACTCGAAGGCGTACGGCAAACAATCGCCGAGGAACCGCTCAAGGAGATCAAGGCCCGGCTGCGTTTCCTGCTGGACGTCGGGCTGGACTACCTCACGCTGGACCGCTCGGCGCCAACGCTGGCCGGCGGCGAATCACAACGTATTCGCCTGGCGAGCCAGATCGGCTCCGGACTGGTCGGAGTGCTCTACGTCCTGGACGAGCCCAGCATCGGCCTGCACCCGCGCGATAATCGCCGCCTGCTGGCATCGCTCCAGCGTCTGCGTGACATGGGCAATACGGTCATCGTCGTCGAGCACGACCACGACACAATGCTCGCCGCTGACCACATCGTTGATTTCGGACCCGGCCCCGGAGTGCGTGGCGGCGAGGTCGTCGCCGAGGGTTCGCTCGAAGCGGTGGCCGCCAATCCTAACTCGGTCACCGGTGCATACTTGGCCGGTCGCGAGACCATCGCGGTGCCCGCCTCGCGCCGTCCGGTAAGCCGCCCACCCCGCAACCGCCGCCGAATCCAACCCAAGACCGACAAACAAACCTAACTCCACATAAGCAGGTTGCGTCTTGGCGCACCCGCCCCTCCCGACCGTTCTCGGACGACCAACGACTAGCTGCGCGTGGTTTGTCGTTTTGCGCGGCGCGTGAAGATTTCACGGCCCGCGGGCGAAAGTTCGCCTCCCGACCGAGAAAAGGACCGTCTGACCAACCGCGACGCGCGATCTCGTCAAAGCCCGAAAACGACTGCCTGCCCGCCGTCCGCATCCCTGGCGCCGAGCGTGATTGCCGAACTGATTCTGGTCGATACGAGACCGAGACTACAGCGAAGCCCGTGTGGCAAGGTGGTGAACCAGTGTCTGTAACGATGATCTGTCCGAATCTGAAGTGTGGCCAGACGATTGTGGCCCCCGCCAACGCTCGTGGGAAGGTAGTGCGCTGTGCGCACTGCCAGTCGCTCTTCATGGTCCCCCAGGACGCCACCGCGTCGCCTGGCGGGAAGGGATCCAAGGAAGAGAGCGCCAAGGCAGAGCAATAGGACAATTGCGGCAACGAGCGCCCCGGGCGGCTACCGGACCCGCGGCGCATACGCCGATCGACGACCGACTAATGGGACGTCCGCCCACAAACCGGACACGTATGGAAAGAGGAAGGGAAGAAGTGCCGGGCTCGAGCTAGCCAACACTGGATGCTCAGGCCAGGCGCGATTGAAGCCGTCGCGCGGGTTGTACAGCCATACCGCGTGGTGAACAGCAGGAGAGGAAATGAGCTACCTTCTAGAGGCGCTCGGGCGCGGCCTTCTGGCCGACCTGCGCTCGGCGTTTGACAGTCAGTTCCCCGCTCTCGCGGACGACCAGCGCGAGCAACTCTGGGCTCGTCTCGCGGATTCGCCCAACTCGTTCGACTTGGCTATGCGCTTCGGGACAGTGTGTCTCCGTGAGATGCGGCTCTCCGACGCCCGCCAGGCGTTTGAAAAGGCGCGGGAACTGCATCCGGACTCCGCCCAGCCGCGGCTCGGACTGGCCTGCGTCTGCGACGAATTCGGCCAACTCGATGGTTGCCTCGACCACCTCGGCGAGGCCCACGCACGCGACCGCGAGGATCCGGCCATCCTGTTCGGCATCGCCTTCTGCCACGAACGGCGCGGCGACACACTCGCGGCACAGGCAGCTTATCGGCAAACGATCAGGCTGTGCCCGCAGCTCCGCAACGCTTACGAGCGCGTCGCCGCCATCGCCATCCACGACGACAACTGGCGCGACGCCGCCGCGCAATACGAACAACTGGCCGAGATGGAGCCCGGAGACCTGGACGTGCTGTTGACACTCGGAGGCCTCTATCTCAAGTCCGATCGGCCGACCGAGGCCATGGAGCAATACCAACAGGCACTGCTCATCGAACCCGACGGGCCGGACGACGACTTGGCGGAGGTCGACACGCTGGTCGGCGAAGGCCGTCTGGAAGAGGCCATACTGTCGCTCGAACGCCTGGTTCGCCAGTGTCCGGGCATAGCCCCCCTCCACATGCGGCTCGGCGACCTGTACGTCCACATTGGCGAGGATCAGCGTGCCGTCGAGGAGTACAACGCCGCACTGGCCACCCAGCCAGGACTACTCGAAGCCACCGTCAAGCTGGGCACGCAACACATGCGCAAAGGGCGCCTCGTCGATGCCGCTGTCACATTCAACCAGGCCGTCGAACTGAACGACCGACTGGTGACGGCCTTTGTCGGGCTGGGAGTGGCCCAGCGCGACTGCGGGCACGACGACGAGTCGCTGGCCACCTTCGATCTGGCGGCCAGCCTCGAACCCAGCAGCACGCTGCTGTTCTCCGAGACCACTCGGCTGCAAATGAGGTCAGAGAGCCGCCGTCAACTGGGACCACTCGACGACTATGACGACGCGCCGGACACCATCGATGTCCCGCTGAGCGCGGCGGTCGACCGGCACCAGCAGGCCCTGGCCCAGTCGCCCAATGATGCCGCCTTACACTATCGCTACGGCCTGCTACTGCGCCAGGCCGGCAAGTTCGATCAGGCCACGCGGGCCTTTCGTAACGCGGTCGAGATCAACCCCGTCTACACCAAGGCGCTCGTCGAGCTTGGAATCTGCCTGAAGGAGTCGGGCAACGTCGAGGATGCCATTGACATGTTCCAGCGGGCTTTGAGCCTCGAGCCGGCTCACGTCGACGTTCACTATCAACTGGGCTTGAGGTTCACCCAACGTAACCAGTTCGACATGGCTGCCGATGAGTTCCAGCCGGCCACCAACTTCCCGGGACAGGACACGGCTTTCAATGCCAACCTGGAACTGGCCTTGCAGAGTATCGGACTGGTCGACAAGGCCGCATCGACCTGGCAGTCAATCTGCAAACTGTCACCAACCGCCGGCATCCTGACGCAGCGTGAGGAGATACTGCGCAAGATCCAGACCGGCTGACGGCACCCCGACGCACCAGCCCGAACCTTGCCCCGGCACAGGCGTTCTTGGCGCCTGTGCCGGCGCATCTCCTGCCGACTCGCGCAACGCGTGCCGGTTAGTCCGCCGCAGCCACGGCAGCGCGGCAGCCCACCACCGCAAAACTCACACGCACTCAATCCCCACACCACAAGCGACTTAGAGCATATCGACAACGGCCGGGCAACCATTCTCGACCACTCTGGCACGCCCTCTGCCATGGGAAGGGCGTAAGTACCAGGCCGTCGGTGTACACGGATGTGCCGCGCTTGGTCTCTACCGGCGAAGGAGTCGCAGTATGCAACGACAGCTTCCATATGCACGCCTCGCGGCATGGTCGTCGCTACCGACGAACACATCTGCCGACCAAGTGCCGCACGAGCACGATGGCCCAGCAGGCACGAGTCCGACGCCACGGAATTGGAGCTGCTTGGGTCGGCGGGTGCTGGCCGAGGCTTGGCGGCGATACACGGATGAACTCGCGTCCGACCTGCCGTCCGAGGCCTCGCCCGCCGCCCCAGCTCCGCACCCAGCCGGGGGCCGCCCATGATCTACGGACTGTACAACTCCGCGGCCGGCATGATGGTCAGCGAGTATCGCCAATCCGTGCTCGCCAACAACATCGCCAACGCCGAGACGGTCGGATTCAAGCGCGACGTGGCGACATTCGCCGAGCGGTTGCCCGAAGCGCAAGCAGGCGGCCGCGACGGCCCCAGCGATCCGGGAATGGCCGGCCTCAGTGGTGGGACATGGCTCGGACGGACATTCACCGATCATAGCCCCGCCGCCAAGACCCAGACCGGCATGTGGAGCGACGTTTCGCTCGACGGACCCGGGTTCCTGGCCGTCCAGGCCGGCGGGCAACGCCTATACACGCGCGACGGTCGCATGACCATGGACGCCGATGGAGCCCTGGTCGCCGCCAGCGACGGAGCACCCATCCTGGGGCGCGGCGGCCTGCCGATTCAACTGAATCCCCACGGCGGCGAGCCCACGATCGATTCCGACGGCCGAATCAGGCAGAACGGGGCCGTCGTGGCCGAGCTGGAGGTCGTGGACTTCGCCGACTACGACGTCCTCCGCAAAGCGGGTGCCGCTCGTTTCACAGCGCCGGACAGCGCCCTCGTCGGATCGCCGGCCCTGGTGCGCTCGGGTTTTCTCGAGAACTCCGGGGTCCAGCCGCTGGGCGAGCTGGTCAGCATGATCGAGGCCTCACGGGCCTACCAGCTCAATGCCCGCATGGTCGGGTTGCAGGACGAGACCATCGGCAAGTTGATCAGCACAGTGCTCACACGAACGTAACGCGGGAGTAGTCACTTGACCGGGACACCAGCCAACAGTGGACGGAGCCGCGCCGGCATCCAACAAGGAGTACGCTGACCCATGGCCATTACAGCTTTACACACGGCCGCGACGGGCATGCAGGCCCTGTCCACCAAGATCGACGTGATCGCCAACAACATCGCCAATGCCGACACCGTCGGCTACAAGGCCTCGCGAGCGAACTTCCAGGACTTGCTCTACCAGATCTACCAGCAACCCGGCGTTCAGACCAGCGACGAGAGCGAGTCGCCCCTGGGAACCCAGATCGGTCTCGGCGTCTCGCTGAGCAACACGCAGACCCTCTTCAAGCAGGGCTCGGCCCTCCAGACCGGCGAGCCGCTCGACATGATGATCGAGGGCGACGGCTTCTTCCAGGTCGATCTGCCCGGCGGGGCCGTCGGCTACACCCGCGCCGGCAACTTCGTCCGCAACGCCGACGGCGAACTAGTCCTCGGGCACAGCTTCGGATACCGCATGCGCGATACGCCGACAATCCCGGAGGACGTCGCCAACAACCGCGTCTCGATAGGCAGCGACGGCCGCATCGTCGCCACTGACCCCGCCGACGGCAGCCAGCAGGAACTCGGACAAATCCAGCTTGCGCGCTTCGCCAACCCCGCCGGCCTGCTCCAGGAAGGCGGCAACATCTTCACCCAGACCCAAGCTTCCGGTGAGCCCGTCGAGGGCAACGCCGGACAGGACGGGTTGGGCAAGATACTGGGCGCCCACCTCGAACAGAGCACGACCGAGGCTGTCACCGAACTGGTCGAGCTGATCAAGACACAACGGGTCTTCCAGATGAACTCACAGACCATCCAGGCCGCCGACGAGGCGCTGCGTGTCGTGGCCAGCCTCCGGAGATAACGATGATGAGCACGCAACAGATGAATAGGGCAAGATCATGAGACAGCTCCTCGCTCTGACGCTGCTGGTAACCGCCGCCATCGCTAACGCCGGGGACAACGACGCTCTGCTTTGCAGCAACGCGGCGGACGTATACCACCTCAAGCTCAAGCCGCGCGCCACCGTCTACGGCAACGCCACCACACTGGGCGACGTGCTCAGTTTCGTCGAGCGCGACTGCGAGCTCCAGCGCCAGATCGGCGACCGGCCGCTCCTGGCCGACGCCCGCACGCAGGGCAGCATCGTCGTCACCCACGACCTGATCGTCCAGCGCCTGGGCGAGCTGGGCGTGAACCTGGCCCGCGTCATGGTCGGCGGAGCACTCGAGTGCCAACTGACGATCCAGAAACCGCCCCAGACATCACCCGAGACCAACGACGCAGCCCCCCTGCTGCGACCACACCACTCGCAATCCGCCGGCGACGAAACCACACTCGCTGACTGCCTGCGCCGCCACGTCGACGATGAACTCACCGAGCTAGGCGGAACGGCCGAACTCAGCTTCGAGCGCGCCGGCCAGGAGTTTCTCGACTACACCACGCCCCCCTTCGAGTTCAAGGTCAGCAGTAGCGGACGCACCAACTTGGGATTGCGCGAGTTCCGCGTCGTCATCCGCCAGGACGGGCGCGTCCAACGAACCGCCCATATCAGCGCACACGTCCGCCTGGCACGCCAGGTCGTCGTCGCCCAACGACCGCTGAGCATGGGCAACTTCGTCCGGCGTGACGACATCCAACTGGAGACGCGCATCCTCGGGCAGGACACCGACCTAGGATACGCCGGCCTCGCGGAAGTCGTCGGGCAACAGGTCACGCGCTTCGTTCCCACGGGCGAGATGATCGCGACATCAGCCATCAAGGCGGTCGACCTCGTTCGCCGCTCACGCCCGGTCTCGATCATCGGCAGCGGCCCGAATGTGCAGGTACGTCTGAACGGCGTAGCGCTGGACTCCGGCAGCTACGGCGACATGGTCCGCGTGCGACTCGGCGAGCCACGCGGCAAACGCCGTGAACTGCGCGGCATGGTGACCGGCCTGGGAACCGTGCAACTCTCGGAGGGCGGCATCTGATGACCTCGACAGCTCGCATCACGCTGACACTCGTACTCCTGGCCACGACGGCTGGACCGGCAACCGCACAGGGCAACTCGCTCCTCGGTGGCGGTCAGCGAACCGGCCAGCCCCGTCAAGTGCCCACCACCCAGCCGGCTACCCACCCGACCGCCCTGACCGGTACGGTCATGGCCGCCCGGGTTATCTCGCAAGAGCAACGTCCCGAGCCGAAACCGAACTCGACGCTGCTAAACGTATCACCCTTCGCCGTGCATATGCCCGACCCCGAAGTGATCGGCGTCAACGACCTCATCACGATCATCATCCGTGAGAGCAAGAAGGCCACCAGCGATTCCAAGATGGAGTCCAAGAAAGACTGGAAGTTCGAAGCCGAGCTCAAGAAGTGGGTTCGGCTGAGCGACGACCACGGAATCGTGCCCGCCATCTTCTCCGCCGGCAACCCCGCCGCCGAGTTCGAACTCAAGAACGACTACGGCGGTGACGGCAAGTACGACCGCAAGGACGAACTGACCACCCGAGTCACGGCCCGCGTTATTGACGTCAAACCCAACGGCAACATCGTGCTCGAATCGACCAAGTCGATCATGATCGACGAAGAAGGCTACGTGATAACCCTGGTCGGCGAGTGCCGAGGCCGCGACGTCACGCCGGAGAACACGGTCCTCAGCACGCAGATCGCCGAGCCCGAAATCTCCGTGCAGCACTCGGGCGCCCTGCGCGACGCCACCCGCCGCGGCTGGTTGATGCGGACCTTCGACTTCCTGCGTCCTTTCTAGGTGAATCATGGTTCCTGGCAGTTTGCAAGTTGATTCCCGGACAGCCTGGTGGGCACTGCCGCTGGTATGCCTGCTGGCCGCGTCCGCGCCGGCCGAAGTTCGCGTCCAGGACGTGTCCACACTGAAGGGCCAACACACCAACCGGCTGATGGGCTACGGACTAGTCGTCGGCCTGCCGGGTACCGGCGACGGCGAGAAGTACCTCCCCACCATGCGCGCCCTGGCCGCAATTCACGAACGGTACCACCAGCCGATCATGTCCGATGCCGACGTCAAGGGTAACAAGAGCGTCGCGATCGTCACCGTCGAGGCGCTCATCCCCGAGTATGGAGCGCGCGCCGGTCAGGCCATCGACATCGTCGTATCCGCCGTCGGCTCGTCCAAGAGTCTGGCGGGCGGCCAACTCCTGACCACGCCTCTGCAATATGCCCTCTTCAACCAAGACGACCCGGTCACGCAAGCCATATTCGCGCTGGCCGGTGGGCAGATCTTCATCCCCGACGACAAGAGCCCCACGCGCGCCACGGTGCCCGGCGGCGCCGTGATGGAGCAGGACTGCTTCTACAGCTTCATCGAAAATGGCGACATCACGCTCGTGCTCGACGATGCCCACGCCAGTTGGCAGTGGGCACGGGCCCTCGCGCGGGCCATCAACCACGAGACATCAAACCCGGACATGCAGCCGCAGAGCAGCGCCGGCCACCAGGTCGTGCTGCGTGATATCGCCCACGCCATCGGCCCCAAGAATGTGGTCGTCCACATTCCGACATACGAACTGGCCAACCCGGCCGGGTTCATCAGCCGCGTGCTCCAGACGCCGCTGTTCATGCTCCCGCAGCAGGCGGCCCGCGTCACCATCAACCGCACGACAAAGAACGTGTCGTTCACCGCCGGCGTCACCATCTCGCCGACCGTGCTCCAAATCCCGGGCATCGGGACCGTCCTGATCGGCAAGCCCCAGGATGGTGATGAGACCGGCGAACTCCGCGCGATCGAATTCCGCGAGCTATTCGACACATTATCGGCCATCCAAGTGACGCCCGAGCAGCTCATTGATGCAATCGAGCACCTGCACGACACCGGCACCCTGCACGCCCGGCTCGACTACGAATAGAGGTCCACAATGGTCACGGCCACAGCGCCAACAACTCCACAGCAACCCGCCGGGGCGCAGTCCCCGCAACAAAACCTGCGGGTCATGCAGGCCCTCGGACGCAAGCTAGACGCGAACGACCCGGGCATCGCCCAAGCGGCGGCCAGCCAACTCCTCTCCGAGCTGTTCTTCGGCCCACTGCTGGCCGAGGCTCGTAAGTTCCAGTTCGGACGTGAGTTCCTCGACGGCGGGCAAACGGAGTCCATCTTCGGCGAGCAGCTCGACCAACGCGTGGCCGACAGCGTAGCCGCCAGCGACACCGGACTGGTAGACCAGATCGCCGCCCGGTTGAGCCGCGACAAGCAGAGCCCGCCCGCCGCCCAAACGCAGGCGGACTGGCCCGCGCGGATGCAGATACAGGACAGCCTCGCGGGAGACCGGTCGTGAAACGAACGGACACAGCCACCATGGACCCGCCCCGCCTCGCACTGCCGGCCCGCGATCTTCACGAGCTGGGCCAACATCTGTCCAGCCTGCAGGCGACGCTGACGAGCCTGTCAGACCTGACAGACGAGAAGCTGGCGGGGCTCAAGGCCGCCGACACGGCGGTGCTGCATCGCTGCGCCGCGCGCGAGGCCGACTTGCTCCGGCAAGTTTTCAAGGACGAGCAGAACCGGAATGCTGTTCTTGCGCGGCTCGCGCAAGCGCTGCAATGCACAGCGCCGAGCCCGCCCCGCCTGGCAGAAATCGCGGACCGAATACCTGAACCACTGGCATCGTCCTTACGGGCCAGAAACGCGGCATTGAAGGCCGTGGCGAGCGAATTGAGAAGAAAAAACGGGCTGGCCGCCAAAGTGGCACGCAATCTGCAAAACCACATTCGCGGCATATTCGCCGACGTGGCGAGCGCCTCGCAGGAATCTCTAGGCTACGGACCCAAGGGACAACATGAAACTTCTGATTCACGTTCCTGGGTCGATGCGATTGGGTAACTTGTGGCAATCCTAGGTGCATCCTATCAGATCGGAGCCAGTGCGTTGGCCGCCTACCGGGCAGCCGTCACTGTCACCGGTCAGAACATTGCCAACGTCGGCAACCCCGACTACACGCGCCAATCCGGCCGCCTGGCCTCGATGTACGGCTACTCCGCCAACGGCGAAGTTCGAGCCGGCACGGGCGTCAGCATGGTCAGCCTACAACGACACATCGATGAAGCCGTCGAATCACGACTACGCCTGGCACTCGGATCGCGGTCGGGGGCCGACACGACATACCAGGCACTCAGCCGCGTGGAAGCCCTCTACAACGAACTAACCGAGTTCGACCTGTCCTCGCAACTGGCCACCATGTTCACGGGCTTCTCCAATCTCCAGACCGATCCGGCCGAGGCCACCGCACGCAATCTCGTGATCACCAACGCCGACTCCGTGATCCGCACTCTGCGGCGCCAACGTTCGACTATCCTCGACCAGGTCCAGGATCTGAACGAGCAGGCTACGGCACTGACCGAGGTGGCCAACGGCATCGTCCAGGAACTGGCCCAGCTCAACCAGAAGATCACAACCAGCGAATCAACCGGCCAAGGGGTGGCCGGTGCCCTGCGCGATCGGAGAGACACTCTCCTGCGCGAGCTGGGCACGATGATGGACATCCAAACGCGCGAGCAGGACACCGGCATCGTCAACGTCTACATCGGAAGCGAGCCGATCGTCGACTTCAACCGCACGCGCGGCCTGACAACCGAGGTAGTCACCGAGAACGGCATAGACCGCGTTACCGTCCGTTTCGCCGACAACAACGGCACGGTCACCATCGGCGACGGCCAATTGGGCGCCACCATCGCGGCACGCGAGGTCCACCTGGCAGGCCAAGTCGACAAGCTCGACGAGCTGGCCGCCGCCCTGATCTACGAAGTCAACCGGGCGCACTCCAGCGGCCAGGGACTGGTCGGCTATACCTCCCTGACCGGCACCTACGACGTCGACGACGCCACCGCCGCCCTCAACAGCACAACCGCCAACCTCAACTTCCCGGTCCAAAACGGCACCTTCATGGTGCGCGTACGCGACCAGATCACCGGCCAGACAACCACCCGAATGATCCAGGTGGATCTGGACGGCATCGGCGGCGACGACACCACACTCACGACTCTGGCCGCCGCCCTCAACGCAGTCCCCAACCTCACCGCCACCGTAACCGCCGACAACCGGCTGCAGATCAAGACCGACTCCGGATACGAGGCTGGCTTCGCGGACGACACGTCTGGCGCGCTGGCCGCTCTGGGCGTGGCGACCTTTTTCGAGGGTACCGACGCTTCATCAATCGCCGTCAAGGGCGCCATTCGCGCCAACCCCAGTCTCATCGCGACTTCATCGAGCGGCGCCCCGGGCGACGGCACGAACGCCGGCCGAATTGCCGCCGTCGGCGACCTGGCCAGCACACTGCTGGGCGGTGTCAGCGTGCAGAGCTACCACGAGAACCTGATACACCGCCTGGCCGTCGAAGTGGCTGGGGCCGAGATCGAACGCGAGGCCTCCGACGCCGTCTACAGCAGCCTGCTCGCCCAGCGCGAGTCGGTCAGCGGCGTCAGCCTCGACGAAGAAGCTATCAACCTGACCAAGTACGAGCGGTCGTTCCAGGGAGCGTCGCGCTTCCTGAGCGTGCTCGAGTCATTGTCCGCCGAAGTGCTCTCACTTGTGAGATAAGAGGACCGCAGCACATGGCCGTTACTCCCGTCAATATGTCACGCGTCAGCTTCAACATGCGGGCCTACAACCTGCTCGAGTCGCTGCGCGCCAACCAGGCGGCCACGTTCGGCGTGCAGAACCAACTGGCGACCGGGCTCAGCTTCCTGCGTCCCAGCGAGTCCCCCGTCAACTCCGCCGCGGCCATGAACATCGACCGCCGCATCGACCGCCTCGACCAGGTCCAGTCCAACCTCACGAGCGTCAACAACACACTGCTCGAAGTCGACACCACCATGCAGGAGACGCTCGAACTGCTCAGCGAGGCCCAAGCGCTGGCCGTCCAGGCCGTCGGCGACACCATCACCGAAGACGAGCGCCATGCGCTCGTGACCGTCGTGGACTCGCTCCTCAACCAGATGGTCTCCCTCGGAAACCGCCAGTTCCTGAACACCTACCTGTTCAGCGGCCACCAAGCCGCGCCGCCATTCGAGTTCGGCCTGGGTGGAGTGCTGTACAAGGGCGACGCCAACCGCATGGAAACCATCATCGATACCGATCTGTCTAAAGACTCCTTCACCGTACCGGGAATGGAGTTCTTCCAGTCGGTCTCATCAGGAATCCAGGGCGTGGTCGATCTGAATCCGGCCCTCACCGACGACACCTTGATCACCGATCTCAACGGCGCCCGCGGCAATGGCGTGACCCTCGGCATCATCGTCGTCAGCACCGATGGCGACCAGACCTCCATAGACCTGCGCGGCGCCGCCACCATCGGCGACGCCATCGACAAGCTCAACGACGGCCTGCCGCAGGGCGTCAGCGCAGCGCTGGGAACCAACGGAATCACGCTCACCCGGACCATCGCCGCCGCGGGAACCATCACCGTGGCGGAATCCTCCGGCACCAGCACCGCCGCCGACTTCGGCCTGCTCGGCAGTTTCAACGCCGCCTCCCGCCTCGGCGACGATCTCGACCCGCGCCTCACTGTCCGCACCCCGGTCAGCGCCCTCAACGGCGGCGCCGGAATCGACCTCTCCAGGGCACTTACGATACGCAACGGCGGACAATCCGCCACCATCAGCCTGGCCGACGCCGACACGCTCGAGGCAATCCTCAACCGAATCAACAACGCCGGCGTGGGGGCCTGGGCGCGGCTGGCCGGCGACGGCAACAGCATCGAGGTTCTCAGCCGCCTCTCCGGCACGGACCTCTCCATCGAAGAAGACGGCGGGCTCACCGCCACCAACCTCGGTGTGCGCACGATGCACGCCGGCATCGCTCTGTCAGCGCTGAACGACGGTGCCGGAATCGAGACCGTCACGGGCAACGACCTGCGCATAACCACCGCTGACGGCACCGCCATCGACGTGGACCTGAGCGCCGCCATCACTCTTCACGACGTGTTCGACCAGCTCAACACTAACGGTGCGGGAGCCATCACCGCCGCCTTTGTAACCAAGGGCAACGGGCTGCTGATAACCGACAACACCGCCGGCCCCGGCACGCTCACAATCGAGGCCCTCGACAATTCCCCGGCCGTCGGACACCTGGGCCTGGACGTTACCGCCGCCGGCGGCGCGCTGGTCGGCAACGACGTGAGTCCCGTACGCGTCGACAGCCCCTTCACCGGACTGCTTGAACTCAGCCGCGGCATGGGCAGCGACGACCGCAATCTGATGATGAAGGCCGGGGCCCGCATCGACGACGTGATGAAGACCATGCAAGGGATCCAAGGGGAGATGGCGTCGCTGGCGCGCGCCATGGAAGACCGCGCCGAACGAATCTCGGCCGAGGGCGCGGCCGCGCAAGTGATGATGAGCGACGTCCGAGACGTGGACTTCACCGAAGCGGCGGTCCGTTTTCAGCGCCTACAGACCGCCCTGCAAGCGAATCTCAGCACGGCCACCCAGGTCATGAACCTGTCCGTGCTTGACTATCTAAGCTGAACGCGTCGCCCGCCGCCAACGCGGCCGGCGATAGCAGAAACAACATTCGGTTCGCAGCCGGCGTCAGTGGCTTGGCCGGCCGTGAATCAAGGTTGACCCGCGGAGTGCGGGTCGGACGAACGGAGTGTCCGGCACGTGGAACGGTGAACTTGGATATCCGGCCGACGGCGGCCAAACGTCCCACGTGCAAACCACCAGGCAACGAGCCACGGGAGCAATGGCATGCTCATTCAAACGAGTCGCTTCGGATCTATCGAAGTGGAAGACGGCAAGATCATGCACTTCAAGGACGGCTTGCTCGGATTCCCAACAAGTCAGCGGTTCGCACTCGTCCAGACCACCACCGATCCGGTGTTCTTCTGGATGCAGTCGGTCGACCAACCGGACCTCGCGTTCGTGGTCTGCGATCCGCTGACGTTCGTGCCCGACTACCAGGTACCCATCCGCAAGGACGATGTGGTGAACCTCGGACTGCACGACATGACCGACTGCCAGGTGCTGGTGATCGTCAACAAGGTCAACGGCGAGCTGACCGCGAACCTCCTAGGGCCGATTGTCGTCGGCGCCCACTCCCTGGTGGCCAAGCAATTGGTCCTCTCGGACAAGCGCTATGCGACCCGACACCGCCTCCTGGAGACCCATCCCAGTGTCAACGCCGCTCAGGAGATCGTCAAGACGGCGTGAATTTGGTAGTGGCAATCCAAACGAAAGGTAAGCTATAATGGCCTCGGGCGTGCTATACGATCCACAGCGGCGGAAATCCCAAGACTACCGCCGCGGCCCGCTGATCCTCGCGAAACGGACGACCGTTACCGAGGAAGCGCAAGACGCGCTGCATGAGCTTACCCCCGTGCGGCCACGCATCGGCAAAATCCAGGAAGGAGCCGCGGATGTTGGTGCTCTCAAGACAACGCGACGAATCAATAATCATCGGCGACAATGTGCAAATCACAATCGTCGACATCCGGGGGGACAAAGTCCGGCTGGGAATCGAAGCCCCCGCCGAAATATCCGTACATCGCAAGGAAGTTTTCGACGCCATCCAGCGCGAGAATCAGAAAGCGGCTGGCGTTTCCCCGGCGGACATGGCCACCATCGTACCGGCGGCTCAAAACACACGCCGCCAAAACAAAAAATAGTCCCCGCTCACACTTCAACGTCTGTTTTCTCTATCACTCTCGAATTAGCCACGAACCGTTCAAGGAGGATGGCAAATGGCTCGTATTAACACCAATGTCTCCGCGCTGACTGCCCAGAGACACCTGGCTACAGCCTACCGGTCCCTAAACACAACCATGGAACACCTCAGCACCGGCCTCCGAATCAGCCGCGGCAAGGACGACCCCGCCGGTCTGATCGTTTCGGAACGCCTGCGCAGCGAGATCAGCTCGGTCAATCAGGCCGTCGCAAACACCCAACGAGCATCGCTGATCGTAGCAACCGCCGAGGGTGCGCTCGACGAGGTGGCCGCACTGCTAAAGGACATCAAGGCCAAAATCCTCGAGGCCGCCAACGAAGGCGCGTTTTCGGACGAGGAGATCGAGGCCAACCAATTGCAGATCGACTCCGCCATCGACAGCATCACCCGCATCGCCAACACAACCACCTTCGCCGGGCGAAAACTGCTCGACGGCTCCCTGGCCTACGTCACCAGCGGAGTAAACCTCTCGCAGGTCATGGACCTACAGGTCCATGCCGCCCAATTCGGCTCGCGCACGAGCATCCCCGTCAACGTCGACGTCTCCGTACCCGCCGAGCAAGCCGAACTCGGCTTCCCATTCCAAGCCCTGACCATCGGGGCCAGCAACGTCACCATCGAGGTGCGCGGCAATCAGGGTGTCACCACAGTAACATTCGCCAGCGGTGCCAGCGCCACCCAAATCACGGACGCCATCATCGCCGTCGCCGACGCCACCGGAATATCGGCCACCCTCTCCAACGCCGGCGCCTCCGGTTTCGTGCTTCACAGCCGAGATTACGGCAGCAAACAGTTCGTCAGCGTACGCGTGCTCTCCCAGACGGGAGACTTCGGCGGCTACAACAACGAGAAGGACACCGGGACCGATTCCGTCGCCACCATCAACGGTGCCATGGCCCGCGCCGACGGCAACCGCCTGACAGTGAAGAACGCCACGATCAGCACCGAGATGGTCGTCGCCGCCGACACGATCTACGGCTCCAGCTTCTCGATCACCGGCGGCGGAGCACTGTTCCAGATCGGCCCGCAGGTCAACACCAACCAGCAGGTGAACATGGCGATCGACTCCGTAGCCGCAACCCGCCTCGGAACTTCCGAGATCGGCTTCCTGGCCGAGGTCAAGACCGGCGGCGATTTCGCGCTCACCAGGGAACCTCCACAATACGCCGACGCCTCCCGAATCGTCGACGAGGCCATCACGCGAATATCCGTCCTGCGCGGACGGCTCGGCTCCTTCGAGCGGAACACGCTGGATACCAACAAGAACCAGTTGGGTATCACCACTGAGAACCTCCAGTCCGCCGAGTCCGCCATTCGGGACGCCGACTTCGCCTACGAGACCTCCCGCCTGGCACGTGACCAGATCCTGGTAAACGCGGGCACGACCGTCCTGACCCTGGCCAACCAGACCACGCAGTCAGTGCTGCGACTCCTGGGCGGATAAGTAGTCAACCAACACGGGTGGCGGCCGGTCTGAGACCCCGCGGCCGCCACCCCCGAGCCACACAACAACATATACAACGCCACACAACGGCCGGCGTGCGAAGCCCAAGTACCCTCAGGGGATACCGAATTTCGCCGCCGGCCGTCCTCGTTACACGCGGTCCGAGTTTATAACTAAAGCCCCCCCGCGATTGGGACGATGCGTCTGTTGTCTTCGAAATGATGCGGTCGGCCACAGGAGCCGCCGCAGGGACTTGACAACAGTTTGTAGGCTACGGCCGGCCAGTTGGACGCCCAACGGCCACCGCAACGCCGCCCTTGGAGGCGCAGGCCAATGAGTCGCATCAACACGAACATTCAGTCCATCATTGCCCAGCGCATTTACAACGGACAGATTGATACACTCAATGTGTCGTTGGAACGCCTGAGCACCGGTCTGCGCATCAATACCGGCAAGGACGACCCCGCCGGCTTGATCGCATCAGAGACCATGCGCGCCGAAAAACGCGCTATTCAGGCGGCGCAGGTCAATGTCGCCCGGGCAACAAATGTCGTGGCAGTGGCGGAATCCGGCCTCACCGAGATCACAACGCTCCTGAACGATCTCGAGGACTTGGTCGATCGCTCGGCCAATGAGTCCGGTATTAGCGACGAGGAGTCCGCCGCCAACCAGCAGGAAATCGACGCCATCCTCCTGTCGATCAACCGCATCGCCAACTCGACCGAGCTGCAAGGCCGCAAGCTGCTACAGGGCGACCTGGCCTACAGCACCTCCGGCGTCTCCACCGGCGACGTGGCACACCTGCGGCTCAATTCCGCACGTGTCCCGGATGGCGGCTCCCGAAGCGTGGCCATCGATGTCACCTTGGCCGCCTCGCTCGCTTTCGTCAGCTACACCGGAGGAGCGGTCGGCGCCACACCCGTCACCATCGAGGTCGCGGGAAACCTCGGGACCGAACGTGTCACGCTCGCATCCGCCAGTGTCGCCGACGTCGCAGCAGCCATCAACCAATCAACCGGCGTCACCGGCGTGTCGGCCGTCGTCAGTGGCACGTCCGTCGTCATGACCAGCACCAAGTACGGCACCTCGGAATTCGTGCGCGTCAGAACGCTCAGCGGCACCTTCGCGATGGGACCCGCCGACGGATTCGACGAGGGCGCCGATGTCCAGGCCAATGTCAACGGCCAATCCGTCACCGGCACCGGCCGGACGGTCGGCGTCCGCACCGGAACTCTCGACGCCGATATCAAGCTCTCAGCCGCATTCGCCAGCGATTCCGCCGGCGGCACCACCACCTTCTCCATCACCGGCGGAGGGGCACACTTCATGATCGCCCCCAAGCTCGATCTAAACGGCCTGGCATCACTCGGTATCTCCTCCGTCAGCACCAGCTCCCTCGGCGACTCCGACGACGGCTTCCTGTTCGAACTGGGAAGCGGCGAGGCCAATGCTATCAACCAGAAAAACTACTCCCAAGCGCAGGCGGTCATCCGCAACTCACTCTCGCAGGTCGTTTCCCTACGCGCTCGCCTCGGTTCGTTCGAGAAGAACACCCTCGATACCAGCAAGAACTCACTCGCAATCCAGTTCGAAAACCTCGCGGCGGCCGAGAGCATCATCCGGGACACCGATTTTGCCCAGGAAGCGAGCAACCTCACGCGGCAGCAAATCCTGGTCCAGTCCGCCAGCAACGTGCTGAGACTCGCAAACGCGCAGCCGCAACAGGTACTCTCCTTGCTCCAGTAGAGTCCCGAAACCGTCCTCCCATTGTTTCGATGCCATCCCTGACAGGCCTCGGTGAGAACCGGGGCCTGTCCCTTTGTTGGCGCCGAGACCATCCCACAGAATCGCCAAACCGCCGCGATCGCCCAAAATAAGCCCTTATAGCAGCGGCGTCAGCAGCCGAGCCGCCCCCTCCCCAAGCCGACGCAGCCCACCCCGGTGCCAAACTTCATGCGGCGGAATCGCCCGTGCGCGCGCACAGAACCCATCGATCGACTCGGCCAGTTCCGTTACCAGACCTTGATCGTAAATCAGAGCCGTTATTTCAAAATTCAACTTGAAACTACGCACGTCAACGTTGGCCGATCCAAGCATGCACCAGCGGTCGTCCACCGTTATCACCTTCGAATGCAGAACTCCGGCGTCATACTCGTGAATCTCCACCCCAACCTCAAGCAACTCCGCGTAGTAGCTACGCCCCGCCCACAGCGACAACACCGAGTCGCTCCGTGACGGCAACACCAGCTTCACTCGTACCCCACGGTAACAGGCATGCGCCAACGCCATACGAACAGCCGGGTCCGGCACGAAGTACGGCGTCGAGATGCGAATCGACGACCGAGCCGACGAAACCGCCGCAAACAGTATCTGCCCAAGCACGTTGGCGCTGTGATCCGGGCCCGTCGGCAGGATCTGCACGATCGAATCACCAGCCCGCTCCGGCCGCGGGAAACAGCGCTCGCTGTCCAGACGCTCATGCGTGGCCAGATACCAGTCCTCGGCGAACGTCTGTTGCAGGAACAGGGCTGCCGGCCCACTCAGCCGCATGTGCGTGTCGTACCAGGGACTCAGGTGCCGCCGGCGACCGCGGTACTCGTCACCGATGTTCTGACTGCCCGTGAAGGCCACTTGGCCATCAACAACCACCACCTTGCGGTGATTACGCAGGTGTATGCTCCACTTCTTCCTCAGCGGCAGCGGGCGCGGCGGCAGGAAGAACGCCACCTGAACACCGGCCTCTACCAGCGGCCGCAGGAAACCGCGCCCCAGCCACCAACAGCCCACCGCGTCCAATAACAGGCGACACTCGACACCCGCTCGGGCTCGGTCGATCAACGCCGCCCGGAACCGACGCCCGGTCTCATCCTCCCGCCAGATGTAGTACTCCATGTGAACGTGGCGTTGGGCCGCACGTATCGCATCCTCCAGGGCCTCGTAGGTCGCCTCGGCCTCCAGGAGAATGCGTACGTCGTTGCCGCCGATCGCCGGCATATCGGCCAGGCGCCGCCCCAGCCGCTCGATGCCCTCGATATCCGCCGACAGCTTCGGCCGCGCCGGCTCATCCCGAACGCCCGCTTGCTCGTGTGTCCGCTGCTTGAGCTTGGCCAGCAGATGTGCCACGCGCCGCCGCCGGCGACCAGCCTTGCGCTGCAGCCGATCCGGCGACAGAAGCCAATAGAGCACGATTCCCAACACCGGGAGCGTGGCTATCGCGAAGATCCACGCCACCATCTCCGTTGGCTCCCGCCGGCGACGCAACACCCTGACCACGCACACCGCGGCCAGGAGGTAATTCGCAAGCAGAGCCCAGAGCGCCGGATGTGGCATATCGACAGTGTGCGTACCGCCGCCGAGCATGTCAACGCAGTCCGTCACACGACCGCCCCACAACTTGGACTCATCGGGCTTTGCCGGGAGACTCCAACCGCCAAGGGACTACGAAACCGAGCCCAAGAGCATGCCGACGCGAAAGGCCGTCGGCATGGCACCCGTGAGCGGCTAGAATAGAGCCATGGCCAAGAAACGGTCCACGAAACGCAAGCTACGCGTCGGCTTCAAGGCCAATCGCCAGGCCCGCGGGCGCTCCAACGACTGGACACGCCAATACAAAGCCGGCGAAGAACAGATCGAAGACACTCAGAACCGCGAATCCGTCCGCGCCAAGGGCGAACTCTCTCGCAAACGCACCATCATCGTCGACGAGAACGACCTCCCGGTAATCAACCAGTCACAATGGCGACCCGCCCTCGTCATCAGGGTCCACGGCCTCATCTGCCACGTCATTGACGACGACGACAACCAATGGCAGTGTACCGTTCGACGAATCCTCCGCACACGACAAATCGACCGCCGCTCACCCGTCTCGGTCGGCGACCGCGTCTGGCTCTCGGACCAATCCGCCTCATCCTCCGGCGACCAACGAGTCGGCGTCATCGAGCAAGTCGCCCCACGCACCACAACCCTCTCACGCCGCGATCGCCGTAAACGCGAACACACCATCGTAGCCAACGCCGACCAATTGCTCGCCGTCGTCAGCGTGGCCGAACCGCGACTACGACCGCACCTCGTCGATCGCTACATCGTCGCCGCTCTGAAGGGCAATCTACACCCCATCCTGTGCTTCAACAAAATCGACCTCCTGGCCACCGGCAACCTGCTGACCGAGGAGGACGACGGCAACGCCGGCAACCCCGTCGACGACGCCATCCAGGAATTCCGCGACCTGGGCTACCAGTGCATCCCAACCAGCATCGTCACCGGCCAGGGCGTGGACGACCTGCGCGACGCCCTCCAAGACCGCATGACAATACTCGCCGGCCAGAGCGGCGTCGGCAAGAGTTCGCTCATCAACCTCATCCAGCCCGGCCTCAACCTCAAGACCTGCGACGTCAGCAGCGAGAACGAAAAGGGCCGCCACACCACCACACTCGCCGAACTGTTCCCCCTAGACATCGGCGGCTGCGTTATAGACACCCCCGGCGTGCGGGCTTTCGACCTGTGGGCTGTCGAGCCCGGCGAACTCGAGGTCTTCTTCGTCGAACTGGTCCCCTACGTCCAGAAATGCCACTTCAACGACTGCACCCACCGCCACGAAGAGGGCTGCGCGGTGGTCGAAGCCGTCCAATCCGGCCACATCAGCACACGCCGCTACTTCAGCTACCTCAAGATGTTCGCTGACGCCTAGCACCCCGCCCACACACCGTCGCCGCGCTCCCTCCCCTCGCGCAAGCGAGTAGATGCGTCTTGGAGCGCCAATTCGCCCCAGAGCACTTGAAGGCACGCGTTGGGTTAGTATAATGGGGGATTCAACGGTCGTCGGTGTTTGCCGCCGATGCCGCCTCGGTAGCTCAGTTGGCAGAGCAGCTGGCTCTTAACCAGCGGGTCCTAGGTTCGAGCCCTAGCCGAGGCAATCACAAAACACGCCCGGGCGAGGATTCACGAATCCCGACCCGGGCGTCTTTTATTCTCGCGGGGCACCGAAGAGTCGCAGGCTTCAGCGTGCGCGGAGCCGCGCGGGCTCAATCCCGCGGCTCTTTGGTCGGGGCACTTGTGAGGCGCGGCGCTAGTCGCCGAAGATGTCGTCTTCGCTTTCGTCGCTCTCTTCTTCTTCAAAGAACGACTCGTCGTCCGTTTCTTCGTCGAGGAAGCCGGCATCTTTCTCTTCACCCGCGTCGGGTCCGCCGGTCGCCGAACTCGTCCCGCTCAGATGATCGCGGAAAGCGACGTACGACTGGGCGTACGGCAGCTTGTCGCCGGCCAGCTCGACCGCTTGCTGAATCAGCACGAGCGCCTGGCTCGTATGCACCGCCGCCGCCGCGCTGTCCAACCGGGCCAACAGGTGGTGAGCCGCCGCCTGAGCCGCGATCGGCACCCACGCGGTAGGTTCGTTCTCCAGCTTCTGCGCCATTTCCTGGTACGTCGCGCGGGCGATCTCGACGGTTTCCGACCCGGACGAGCGAGCCGTGTCGATCCGCGCTAGGAAGTCGCTGTCGTCGAACTCGAAGGCCGGATTGGTCTCCTCCAGCAGCCCCACGTCATTGAGCAGGGCCTCTGTGTACTCGACACGCTGGGCATGGATGCGCCCGACCAGAACGCGTGCCGCCGCCTCCGCGCTGCGGGGCTGTTGCTCGGTATAGGGATCCGCCAGAATCATCCTCAGACGCTCGTTGAGACGCTCGGGATCACGCTCGCGCTGCGCCGTGCGAGCCGCGCTGAGCCAGGCGTCGACGGCCCGCCGCGACTTCTGGAACGCCGCAACGGCTTTCTCCGCCGCTCGCAGCGCTTGGTCTTCTTTCTCGAACGCGCTCTGGTCTAGGGTCTCGATGCGGGCCGCGATCTCCTCTTGCCGCTCTTCCAGGGTAGCCTGCCGTTGCTGATATTTGGCCACCTCCACACTCGCACGCTGCCCGGCCTCGGTCACGTACGCAATATGGCCCGCCAGCGACACATTGGCCCGATCCCAGCGGCGCGACAACTCCTCGGCAACCTGCAACTGCTCGCGCAGCACGGCCAAACCAGGATGTTCCTCTCCTCCATGGATCTCGGCCGTGCAGAGATCGTCGCCGATAAGCTCCGCGCCGCGCCGCGCTCCGTGGCGCAGTTCCTGTTCGCGGGTCTGCAACAAACGCACACGCTCGGACAACTCCAGAAAAACCCGCCGATAGGCCGCGAACGACTCGTCGTCGCCGGCAACGAAACTCTGATCCTCGACTTGTCGCAACTCCTCGGTCGCCTCCTGGAGCCGAGCCTCGACCTGCTCCAAGGCTCGCTCACGTTCGGCGACTTGCTCACCCAGAGTACGCACACGCTCCGCCACCGGACCGCGACCGTCGGATACGGCGGTCAGATCCTCACGCAACCCCCCAAGAATCGGGTCCACATCGTACCCGGCGAATTGGTCCATCAACCCCTGCGTGATCTTCCAGTCCGAACCGGCCTTCAACAACGCCCCCTGCGCTTCCGCCTGCTCGATGCGCAGTACGCGTGCCTCGGCCAACAGTGTCGCGGCCTGAGCATACTCGGCCATCCCCAACACCTGCGCGACGCCCACCGCGCCGTCAGCGGTCGACACCGCCGCGCGCGCGTCCTTCAGCGCCGCGTCCAACAGCGTCGAGTTGTCCTTCAGGCTCGCCTCGAAGCCCGCCAACGCCTGGCGAATCCCCGACACACTGACCGCCACCGGCTGACCACGCTCGACAATCAGATCATTCTCTTCCGCTTGCCGCTGGGCCGCCTGCATTAATTGGGAATAGCGACCGCGGACATCTTCCAGCGTCTCGCGAGCCGACTCGACGACCGGATCCAGTTCGGCCTCGGCTATTCCAGCCCTGTCCACGAGCCTGTCCAACTGCGGCAGCACCAAGCTGACACGTGCCAGCTCACGCAGCGCCAGGGCGGACTGCTCACGCGCCGCCGAAGCATCCTTGCGCTCCGTCGAGGTCATCATTGCGGGTGCGAAAACACCAGCGGCGGCGATCAGAATGGCCAGCGCGACGCCGACGAGGATAGGCTGTTTCACGACGCTCCTCCGCATACAAACCCTGGGCCACGCGCCGCAACATACGAACAGTGCGGCCCGTAGCGGGCGGATTCACCGATTATTCTCTAGCGCTGTGTAACCTGCCGCGCCGGTGCTGTCAATCCAAGCCCTCGGCGCGCCCCCGCCAATCATCGCCGCCCGCCACCACGACAAGCCGCCCGGATCGATCAACCACAAAGACCGCCGGAGCCTGGACCAAGCCCCACTGACGCACGAACCCCCCACCCCAGCCCAACCCGTCGTTGACCTGCGGCCAGTCCACGCCCAACTCGCGGGCCGCGGCCCTGGTGCGCTCGGCGTCACCCTCCAGGCAGACACCCACAACGCGCACATCGTCGTTCTCGGTCCGGAAACGCTCCACCTCCGCAACGCACCGGCACGACGCCTCCGACCGAGCCTCCCACACCACAACTAGCACACGCTGCCCCCGATACGCCTCCAGCCGCACCGGCTGGCCGGCAATGTCCACGCCCGTCAGCTCGAGCAGTTCCCCCACCATTTGCCGACGATGCCACCTCGCCCGAACGGCTTCCGTGGCAACATGCCCCGGGAAGTGCTCCCGAAGATGCTCGACCGCCGCCCGCATCATGTCGGAATCGCCGCGCCGATCCGCCGCGTCGAAGCACAGGCTCGCCAGACGGGGCACGTGCCGGGATGTGGGATAGTCCTGGACGTACTGCCAGTAGGCGCCGGGCAGTTCCTCGTCCGGCTCGATGCCAGTCGCGCCACGTTCAGCGGCGCCCGCCCGCCGCCCCAGGATCATCCAGTAGGCCGCTTCGCCCGCGGCGGCGACACTGGGCGGGGTCTTGAGCAGGTCGCCGGCACGCGCCCGCAGCCGGCCCATGTCCCCACCCTGCAACATGCTGAGTTCGAAGAGCGCCGTGAGTTCGATACGTATGGCCTCATCGCGGTGCGCGCCCCCCGGATACAACGTCCCATAAAGCTGGGCGTGCTCCAGCAACCCTTCACGCCGCCGGCGGGCGCTCTCGAACCATGCCGACGCCGGCTGTGTCATGTGCTGTGGCCGTCCCAGCTCAACCACACGCTCCCACAACTCCTGCTCCCGAGCAGTAATTGGGGCACCCTCGACAGCGGGTCTACTACTAACTTCGGCGCCGCTGGCCACGGGCGCCGGGCGCGACTGGGCAACGCAGGCCGCCGTCTGCGCCAGCAGCAGCCAAGCCGCCCCCACAAGCGCGGCGTGATCTCGCGATCGGCGTGCCCGCATGACCATCAGAAGAACGCCCATTCATCAACGCGCAGCGTGATCAGATACAGCACCAAGTTCGTCATGCCGTGCAGCAAGACCAGGCACAGGATGGACCGTGTCCAGTAGAAAACCGCGTTGAACGTCATCCAGCACAGTATGCTGACGCCCCAGTTGTCCGGGTGCTGGACGGTCGAAATCAGCGCCGTCCCGAGGAACGAGAACCAAGTGAATCGCCCCAGCGGGATGCGGTCGAAGTTATGCCAGTCGATCAGGGCTCGCAGCAGGAACGCGCGCCAGAAAAGCTCCTCCACCACTGGAACCGCCACGCACGCCACCATCAGCCGTAGCGTCCACGTCACGCGGAACAGGTTCACCGCCCCGAGCTCGTCGCGCGGGTCGAAGGGCAGCTTCTCCCCCGGCATCAACGGCAAACGCCCCCCCAGCCCGTGCTGATCCAGCATGTACTGCCCGACAACCCACCCCCACGCCACGACCACGCCGCCGATGATCGCGATCGGCCAGTGCGGCTTGCCCCAAGGCGGCAAGTGTCGTCGAAACCCCCATACAACGGCCAATGACAGCACCCCGCGCAGCCCGATCGACACCGGCTTCCACGCCGGCGGAACAACCATGTCAACGCTCATAAGCGCGATATACGCCAGCAGCGGCCCCATCAGAACGATGTCGGGCCGTGTGGCGCCCAGGCGATCAAGAGCGCCGAACGCGCCCCGCCCATTCACCTGACTAACACCACCGGCCATTCACTCTCCAGATCACAGGTCACAGCTAGAGCAGCCCGCCACTATACCGCCCCCCACCAGCAACGAGAACCAGCTAACCACGCACGACGGCGACACCTCCTTCTCAGACTCAAAGGTGTCAACCTATTCCAGGATCGCACAAGTCGTCATGCTACATCTACGATGCGCTCGGCGGTCGTCGCTGTTACACGTCAAACCTGTGGTGCGTGACGGAGACATCCAACACGTTCTCCCAGTTCTTGCCCTTCTCGAGCACGTGCTTTCTGAGGAGTTCGGACATCTTGAGCTGGGCCTCATCCTGCGAACTCCCGGAGACCGTATCGCCGGTATCGGGCGAATACTGATAGAAGACGCGGTCAGCTTCCCAGCCGACGCAGGAGATGTCGATTTGCACACGATCAACCTTGTGGATCGTCGGCTTTTCCAGTTGCGCGTTGATGATCGCCTTGATGCCGTCACGCGAGATAACTTTGCTTACGCACTGGTTAATGCCGGACCTCATCGCCAGGTGGGCGATATCAGGCGTGCTGGTCGCACTGAGGAGAATGATGGGAGTCTCGGCATAGCGCTCGATCGCCCGCACTTCCCGGCCGAAGCTGATGCCGTCTCCATCCGGCAACATGTAGTCGAGCACGAAACAGTCTATGTCGCTCCTCTCCATCATCAGCGCGGTAGCCTCCGCCACGGATGAGCAGCACACCACGTGTACGCAGTCCTTCAGGAAGCGCTCGAAGAGTTTCAGGGCGGAGTTACTGTCGTCCAGATATAGAATCGTTTGCATGCTGATCCTCAGTCTCGCCTTTGGGGACACTCAGGATCGTGGCAGCCGCAGCGAGGTTCCTCAGACACCGAACCAGTTGAGCCGCCACCTTCTCTGGCAGCCGGTTGCTTCTTCGGCGGCCGGTCTGTTGGCGACGACATCGAGTTTACCGATGAGCCCACCCAATCACAACCACCACGGCCCCGCCCCGGAGGGACGCGCTGAAAATAGCCCAGTACGAAGTGCTGGGTAAGTCGTGGAGAGTACGAACGAGTGCTGTAAGCACGATTGAAGCTCCGGTAGCCCCCAGGGGACTCGCTCTCGGTGTGCCGCACCAATCCCGGCACTCCGCGCTGGGCCATTGTCACCTCGTCCCCGCCGTCCAACCGGCCCAATACCAGAACACGACCATACCAAGGACAAGTATGGTCCCTACGTGCCGTATGAACGCGCAACCAGGTGTTTTCACGATATTCCGCCACCCCACCCAAAGGCGTTCGGATCGTCCGGCCATCCGGGCATGAAGTCCTCTTTGGGCGGAAAGGGCGAACGCTCGTCTCTTAGCCTGTCCATCACCGGCCCCAGCCCTCCCCGTGTCCGCGACGCCGTTATCCATTATCCTTATGTGTCGAACCTCCGCCGCCTGAACCTGCTCGCGGCCGATCGTCCAACTGAATATGGCACCTACGTCGAGCAAGACCATGAAGCCTGATCACAAAACCAGCCCCGTCGCCACACTGATCAGCGCCGGAGCACTACTACTGCTCGGCGGCGTCTGCCCGGCCGGCGCGCAGACCGCCACGCCGTTGACGGCCACCCAGCAGCGACAGCTCGAAGGCGTCGCGCTGGCCCAGGCTCGCACGCAATTGTTCGAGCGTGTGCGTACCCTACCGCTCGACGCTCGCCACACCGTCGCCGATTGGCTGGCCCCCGACGCCGATCTCGGGCGTGCCCTGCGGCTCTGGACCCGTGACCAAAAACGCCACGGCGATGTTCGGCTGTACTCGGACAACGTGTGCGAGGTTGACCTGCGTGTCGATCGTGACGCGTTGCACACGCAACTGAGCGCACTGATCGCGGAGTATCCCGCCGCCGCCGGCAAGGCCAAACTGACCACCGTCCAGCTCACCCGAGCCGCGCGCGGTTGGCCTGCATTATGGCAAACCGGCCGAGCGAGTCTGCCCCGCCACGCTCCCCCCGGCCACCCGGCCGGCTGGGAAGACGTAACCCGCGAGGGGATCGACCTGGCCCGTGCCGCCGCCAGCGCCGACGCCCTGGATGCTCTGCTGGCCACAACCGGCCGCTTACAGGTCACAACCACGCAACGGCTGGAGGACTTCTTCGCCTCCAGTGACGCGGTCCGCGCGGCGGCGGCCACCGAATTGCGGCGTGGCGCCCACCTGGCGGTGGCATTCGAGCCCGATCAGCTCGCGCTCGCCACCGCCACCATCAGTCTGCACGATCTGCTGCGAGTCCTCACCCGCGTGCATCAGGAGCACTACGCCGGCTCGGATTTCGCGGCGGCCGACTTCCGCGCGATGGTGATGAGTTCCGGGCAAGGTGATGTCGTCGCCACCGGGTTGGCTGACCCGCCGGCCCGCACTATCCTGCGTCGGCGCTACGTCCCCATTGAATACGACACGCCCGGCTGGGCCGCGAAATCGCTGACCGCCACCGGTCACTACACGCCCGCCGAGGGGACGACACCGGACTCCATCACGCTTGGTTGGGCAGCCTGGCTCGACGGCGTGGATAAGCTGCGTGCCAAGATCGAGCGCATCGTCATCAAGGACCGAGTCACGGTCGGCGAGTTTCTCGGCTATCACCAGGAACTCAAGGACGACGTCGCCCTGTTGCTCGGCAGCGCACGGCCGGCCGAGAGCGTGACGACGCTCGCCGATGGCGCCGTCGAGCTCGACGTCGAGTTGCCGCTACGGCGTCTGTGGGAGATAGTGCGCCGCCGAATGGTGGCCGAAGAAGTGGAGCCGCCCGTTGACGCCGCGGCACAGCCCCGGAAGGGAACACCATGAGAGCGCTTATCGCCGCCGTCGTCTGCACGTGCTGCTGGTCGGCCGCGGGGCAGCAGCCCCCGCCGGCCCCCGCCGAAGAGGAGTCCCGCACCGTTACTGTAACCGCCGAGGGCTACACACGTGACGACGCCCTCAAGCAGGCGCTGCGCAGGGCGCTGGAGCAAGGCGCCGGCGTCCAGATTGCCGCCTACTCCGAGGTCGAGAACTTCGCATTGGCCCGCGACACGATCTACAGCCGAGCCGCCGGGGTCATCAGCGACTATCGCGTGCTCAGCGAGCGGGAAACCGATGCCGGCACGTGGGAGGTATCCCTGCGCGCGGTCGTCCGACGCAGCGCCGTCGCCGCCGCCTGGGGCGAGGTGCAAAACGTCCTCGACCAGATCGGCCGTCCCAAGATCATGGTTTGGATCGACGAGTCGATCGATGGCCAGTTGCAGAAGCAATCGCTGGTCGAGAGCCGGATCGAGGAGCTACTGGTCAAGGCCGGCTTCGATCTGGTGGCCCGTGAGGGGGCGGCGGACATTCGGCGTCGCGACGTCGAGGGCCACACCGGCGGGCAGCGAACCGCCGAACAAGCTCAACTCGCCCGCGAGGCCGGCGCCCACATCCTCATCCGCGGCTACGCCAACGCCCATCGCGCCGGGCTGGAAAACCTCTACGGCACGCCCGCGGCCTTCTACAACTGCGACGTACAGGCCAAGGTCTACACCACCGATACCGCCAAGTTGCTCGCCAGCGAGTCCATCCCGGTCACGCGGCGCGGCGTCCGTTCGCGAAGGGAGTTCAGCCCGCAGGCCGCGCGGGCGGCTCTGGTCGCGGCCACCTTCCCAAGCTCCGACACACGCCGCGAGCCCGCGCTCGCCATCCGCCTCTTCGAGACCGTCATGGAGCAGTGGTCCACCCAGATCAGCGCCGGCAGCACGATCGAACTCGAAGTCGGCAACCTGGACTTCAAGCGTTTCCTGACAATCAAGAGCACGATGGCCGCGATGCAAGGCGTCCAATCGGTCAACGGCGAATTCACGGACAGCGTTGGCAAGTTCCGCGTCCAGACCACGGTTTCGGCCGCGACGCTGGCCGAGTTGCTCACACACCCCCCCTTCGACGGCTGGCTGGACATCACGGATCTCAAGCTCCAGCGTATCCGCGCCCGGAGCCTCGCCAAGCCCGAATAGGCTAGGCCGTAGTCGAAGCGGCCGCGGTTTCCGAAGCTTGGCGTGGATCTGAGCGAAGAGGGTTCCCTGAAGTCCGGAGAAAGGGCGCGCGGGCTTCGGTAGCGGTTGCGCGCCGACGCGCAGCTTGGTAGAACCAGTGCTCAGCGTCTAACCGTCCCCCGATTCCCCCCCGGCGTGTTACGGTTTCGACGCGGCCGTCTTGATTTCGTCAAGCTTTGCCCTGACGCGGTCAGCGTGTCCTTCAGGGATTACCTCTGGCCAGTGATATGCGATCTGCCCGTCGGGATCGATCAGGACCGTGCTGCGTACCGCACGCGAGCCAAAGGGCGTCTTGACCCAGGCCCCATACGCTTCCATCACTTTGTGATCTGGGTCGGCGAGCAGCGGAACCTTGAAATCGTAGTCCTTGGTAACCTGGCGATGGCTGGCAACGCTGTCCGGGCTGATACCGTACACTTTTGCCGACAGATGCTCAAACCCGGCCTGGAGTTTCGTGAACTCACGGGCCTGGCACGTGCAGCCCGAAGTACCATCCGCGGGATAGAAGTACAGCACCACCCACGTCCCGCGATGTTCCTTGAGACTTACCTTATTGCCGTCTTGATTCAGCAACGTGAAATCGATCGCCGGCCTGCCCGTCAGCTCTGACCGGTCAGCGGCGCCGGCCTCTATCTCCGCGGCGCGCTGCGACGAGACGCACCCGCCCACGATACAAGCCAGCATCGCCACTGGCAGCCAATGAAGAGGTCTTGTCACACACCGAGACACGTTACGAGTATCGGTTCTGGTAAATATTCCCATCATGGTCGTGTCCTTGCATAAGACTGAAGACGTTTGCGTGCATTCATCGCAGCGCGGTCAATGGCCGGCGTCACCAGGTGCTCCGCCCGGCGCGCGTGACCGCCCGTTTCACTCGGGCGACTCCGCTCCTAGAGCACACGTAGGAATGCGACGAGATCCTCCTTCTCCTGCTCGGTTAGCTTCGTGCCGGTAACCAGATTGAAGAACTCGACTGTGTCCTCCAGCGTCAGTAGCCGACGATCATGCAGGTACGGCGGCGAGTCCTTGATCCCGCGCAGCGGGAAGGTCTTGATCGGACCATCCGCGGAGGCCATTCGGCCGTTGATCATGTGCGGCTTGAAGAACCGCTCCGCACGGAGATTGTACATCAGGTTGTCGGTGTAGAACGGCGCTGGGTGGCACTCGCCGCAACGACCCTTGTTGAAGAATATCTCCTGGCCGCGAATCTCAGACGCCGTCGCCTTGCTCTCGTCGAGCTTGCCGAACACGTCGAGTTTGGGCGCCGGCGGGAAGTCGAGCAGCGCCTCGAACTCGGCCATGAAATGCACCTGGCTGCCGCGGTCCAGGATGTTCACGCCCTTTTTGGTGGCAATCACGGGGTCGCCGTCGAAGTAGGCCGCCCGTTGCTCGAATTCGGTGAAGTCCTCGACGCTCTTCATGGCACGCTGCGAGCCGAACAGCCGCTGGATATTCACGCCCCGTAGCGGCGGCGTATCCAGCCCGTGCCGAAACTCTTGCGGCCGAATGTCCCCCACCAAGTGAGTGGCGGCATTCGTATGGCCGTTGACGTGGCAATCGAAGCACGTCACGCCCCGATGCGGTCGCACCGAGCGGCGATCCTCGGTCTGGTTGAACTGCTGCTGCGGGAAGGGCGTCACCAGCAGGCGTAGTCCTTCGATCTGCTTCGGGTTCAGGATGCCGTTGAACAGCTTATAGTAATTGTCAATCGTGACGACTTTCCCCTGGGAAACGTCACCGAGATCCGGCCGGGTTGTCAGGTACATTGGCGGCGGATACTCGGGCAGGAAGTGGGTGGGGAGATCGTAGTCCAGGTCAAAGCGTGTCAGGTCAATGTCCGTCTGTCGCTTGATCTCGTCGATGTGATACTGTGGGAAGACCATGCCCCCCTCGGCATGGTTCGGGTGTGGCAGGGGCAGGAATCCCCTGGGCCACAGCCCTTCTTCCTTGGTCTGCTCGGGCGTCATCTCGGCGAGTTTCCGCCACGTGACGCCGGCTGCCAACTTGACGCGCACGCCTTCCTGGATCGCCTTGCCGCTCGACATGGTGACGCCGCTCGCAGGACGATCAGTCATGTCATACCGTTCGTCCAGTAGGTTCATCTGGCGTTTCATGACGGCGGCCTTGGCCGCCGCCATGCGGGCCATCACGTCGTCGAAGCTTTCCGTAAGCGCCACCGGTGCATAGCTTGTCGGCATCTTGTCCTGGGCTTGCGCCACGACCAACCCGACGGCCACGGTCGCCAGGATCGCCACGGCCATCACGGGCCAACGAGGAAGTACAGCGAAGTGTTGGGTGTGCTTCATGGTCTCATTCTCCGTTTGCGTATCCGCGGTTCCTTGTCCTTAACGCTTTGCATCTTCGCACTGCGCAACGACCGGCCAGCGTCTGGCCGACACGATGCCGGAGAGGATGAAGTGACCCGTGTCACGACCGGGCAGTCCCGGGCGGCGGCCTCAAGTGCCTTGGAGTGATGTCGAGCGATCATCTGCGGCACCTCGTGCGATTTGAACTTCTGATGTTGGCTATATACCACGTCTAACAATGTGTCAAGGACGCGTCTGGCGGGTTCGACCGCGGCTGGC
>CAZUCH010000002.1:0-30880 GCA_964619045.1 uncultured Planctomycetales bacterium
GCGAGTGACGGCATCACGGATGGCGGCCGTCTCGCGGGCGCGGAAGTCGTCGGCCCCGTGGCGTGCGAAGATGTCGCGGATGGACATTCCGGCGGCGGCGACGATGAGGTCGTCGGTGTCGGTGAACTTCCAGCTTAGATCTTGGGCAACAAGGCGCCCAACCGAGGTCTTCCCCGCACCACGGAAACCCAGGAGGACTATGTTGGGGGTGGTCGGCGCGGGCGTAGCGGTCACGACAGCACGGTATGGCGCGCGGACTGGGCCGGCTGATCGGTGTCGAGCGTGACGGCGTACAGTGTGTGGTGGTCTTGCCCGGGGTTGATGGCGACGGTGTTGCCAATGTGGTCGATGAAGGAACCAGTGACGGCGGGCGACTCATGAACATGCCCATGCAATGACAGAAGGGGCTGGCGCCGCACGATGAATTCCCGAATGGCCCGCGACCCAATGGGGTGCGGGACCGTGGGTAGGCGATCGAGCTTGGAGTCGCGCGGCGGGCCGTGTGCGACGAGTATCCAGGGGTCGGAGACCGACGGTATCTCGCTGAGTTCGTCGCGGATGGTCGGCTGGGCCCGAAAGTACTGCTGGAGATCAACGGGGCGGGATTGTCGCAGTTCCTGGTCCCAAGCGACGCCGGGGAAATCCGGGATGTTGTCGCCGGGGAGATCGAGCCGCTCGCGATCCTTCAGCCAGTGCGGAGTCGGCGGCGTGTAGGAGAACCCGAGGAAGCGGAACCCGCCGTATTCCCAAGGGGCGTGTTGGTTGAGCAAGACCAGGTCGCCAGCCTGATGATACTCGACCAGGGCGTCCGACGCGGGAATGGACTCGTGATTGCCGGCGACACAGGCGACGCGCAGATCGGGCTGGGCGGCGCGCCAGGCGCTAATGCGCGGGATGAACTCACGGCGAAGCCAGGCAACCTGCGTGCCGAGCGGATCCTCGGGCTCCCCATCAGCAAGCAGGTCGCCGCCGAGTATGAGCAGGTCGGGGGTCTCTGCGCGGAGGAGTTCGGCCAACTGGCCGTACAGCGCGAGGCTGCCGTGAAGGTCGCTGGTATAACAAATCCGCATGGAGCCTTGTCCGTCGCGAGCACGGTCGGTCGCGTTTCCTAATACACGACATTCTCGATGCGGCGGTCAACATTGTCGAGAGCATCCTGGGCCGCCTGCATGAGGGCGTCGGTGCGCTGCAGGACGGTCGGATCACCGTCGGTCGGCGCATACCGATTGTAGCGGTGATCGTCTCGGAGGCTACATCCGGCAATGGTCGAGACCAGCAGAATGAGGGCAAGCTCCAATGGGCGGCAGCGATACTGAGGCTTCCTGACCATGTTCGTAACTCCGTGGGGCGCGGTCACGCAGCGAAACTCGGTCGAGCGACAGCGCCCGGCGCTGTCTATCGGCAGGCGCGGGCCGACCGATGGAGTCGATACGGGCCTGGCACGGGCCGGCGGGATGATACAATAGAGGCGCTAACAGCCCGTCCGATCGGCGGCGATCATGCGAGGTCAGCGATGTTTGAAGTCTGTGTCAGCGTTGGGTTTACGGCCACACACCACCTGCGATGGGCGGACGGCACGGCCGAGCATCCCCATGCCCACACGTGGGGCGTGAAGGTCAAGTACGCCGGTGCCGCGCTCGACGAGTCGGGGTTGCTGGTTGATTTCGAGGTCGTCCGAGCCCGAATCCAGGAACTGGTGGCCAGGTTCGAGGGGGCGGACCTGAATGCGCTGCCCGCTTTCTCTGAGCGGAACCCGTCGGCGGAGAACGTCGCGGAGCATCTGGCCAGCGGCCTGCCCAACGACTTGCCGAACGGCGTCCGGCTTATGTGGGTCGAAATCGAGGAAGCCCCCGGCTGCACGGCCCGCTACCGAAGCGTGGCACGGGCGCCCCGCCAGTGAGTCCACCGGCAAGACGGCCGTGCCACAAGTGTCCTCCCATCACCGAATGGGCTGTGCTAGTCGCAGAGGTACTCCCACACCGCAGTCCAGTAGGCGGCGCGCTCGGCGTTCCGTTGGCGCTGGGCGACCGCCGCGATTATGTCGCACAGATCGTCGTAACGCTGGGGCGCGATGTGAATGGCCAACTCGCGGGCTAGCTCCAACGGGGAGAGCTGACCGCCTCCTCCGCCGTCGCGCTCCGGGCAGCCGACGCACGCCTGGCCTATGCGCGCCACAAATGGATCAACATCGTCGAAATCGATATCGCTGTCGCAATCTATATCGCCGTGATAGAGCATGGACCCGCCGCGGCCGGGATATGCGGCCTCGAAGTCATCTGGGTCTGGGTCGCTAAGAGCGGCCACGAAGGGGTCGACGTCGTCGAAGTCGACCGATCCGTTGTTGTCCATGTCGCCCTTGCACCGCGTGATTTTATAGACTCTATAGTCAAACGCGTTTCCTGAGTAGTCCGTGCCATCCACGGTGATATACGCCCCCGCTTCCCATGCATCGTCGGTCGAGTGCCAGCCATCATAGTCAACGGCGATCGCGCCAGTGCTGGTTACCGGGTCGGCGAACCGTACGTTCTGACCGCTCTTCGCCAACTTGCCATCGATGAGCACTTTGCCGCTCAAGCCGGCGGCACCGCGAACCCTGCCGACCGCGCCGGTAATATCGCCTCCGACATGGACCAAGCCGGTCATTGGCCCCGATGTTCCAGTGATATCAATCGATCGGTTAACGTCGCCGCCGAAAGACAGGCTGCCGCTCAACTCATGTAGGTCCATGTCGCCGAGGCAGTCGTTGCCGATGTTGGCACTACCCGAAAGATCGCCATTAACGATGAAGGTTTCATCGTACCACGTATTCCGGATCAGGTCGCCGTCAACGTCGATGCTGCCTTCTAGGTCGCCGTCCACCCTCACGAAACCGCCCATGTTACCCTTGATCTCGACGTCCGACGTGGTCGCGATGTCACCCACGACCCACAGGTAGGTCCAGCCGTCGTAACCGCTGTCCGCCTCCATATTGCCGTTGACCGTTATGTCACCTGTTAGATTCCCACCGATCTTGATGTAGCCGCTCATGTCGCCGTCGATCGTGATATCGGCCTGTGCGTGGGCGTTCTGGACCCGGATGCTCCCGGGGCGGATCATGTCTCCGCCCACGGAGATCGACGCCGTGAGGGTTGACTCGGTGCCAATGGTGCCCGCGTGCGGCCCGTCGCCTTCGATGGTTACGTTCGAGCACAGCGTCCCGTCGGCCCAGATCCACGCTCCGGCACTCAGGTTGCCGTCGATCGTCACGGAGCCCGTGATGTCGCCCGTCGCGGACAGCGAGCCGTTCAGGTCGCCCCCCACCTCGGTCATGCCGATGTAATCGACAGTTGACAGGTAGGTGGTGCCGAGGTCACCCGAGATTCGCGTCCGCCAGAGTTCCGTTCGGGCGGTGAGGTAGGTTGGCAGGTCTATCTCCTTCACGTGATCTGCCCCATACACGTGATTGTTGTTCGGGTTGCCATTGATCTCGATGATCACGCAAGGATTGTTGGCGCTGGGATGAAGCGTGATGCTATTGATGTCACCCGGTCCGTCGTCGACCCACTGCCCGCCTTCGTACTTCTCGGTCCGCGCGTCAAACTTGAAGCGATAGGTCGCGGCTGACGGGCTCGAACAGTAGACGCCCCCGGGGAACCACATGCTCTTGATCTCAATCGTCTTGTACTGATTGTCAATGACGTAGTTCGTGGTTGGCGCCTGGTAGCCGCCGTATTCGTAGATCATATTCCGTGTCGTCTGGGCTTGGGCTGAAGTGGCCAACATGGCCCCGATCAGAATGTACAGGTTTGCATGTTTCATCGTAGTTCTCCGTTTTAATTCAGTTCTCGGTCAATGCACGCTCGATGCTCGATGCTCGGCTATAGATCACCCCGTAGGTTGCTGCGCCGGACATTGCCACCAAGCAATGCCAGAACAGCAAGGGCAATGCCGGCCACTGGCTCAGGCACAACGCCGAAACGCACATAGTCCCAGCGCGTACTGCTGCTGACGCCGTACCCGCCCGCCCCCCACGAAACCCGGGACTGACCAGTCAGCGATCTGAACAGGCTTTGCGCAACCAGCGTGCCGTCGAGATACAGATCGTACTGACGCATGTCGGGACTGCGTAGCTCAAACTCATGGAAGACACCGGGCTCGAATCCGACGGTCACATCCCACCCATCGCCGATGAAGTCGCGGCCCATCCTAAGCGGCACGACCCAGGATTCATCAGATTCAACTACAACAGCAGGGTCCGTCCAGTCGGTGACCTCATCAACACACACACGCCATTGCAGAACAAACTCCTCACCCGACCCGGGATCAATACCCTCCGGCTGGTCCCAGGCGTAGTACTCAGCATTGAGTGGGTCGCTGGTCGTATCCAGCGTCATAAGGCCATGTTCCAGGCTGCGCTGGGCGGGCTGGCCATACCAGATCCGCCACCAGCCCTCGTTCTCAGGATAGTCGTTGGCCTCGTAGGCGACCCAGTAGGGCTCCGCCCACGCGCCGCCGGCCCCAAGCGTCAGCAGCACCCCCGCCAGCACATAGACTCTCCGGTGCCTTACAAACTTCATCGCTCGATCTCCCAGCCGGGAGAAGATGTCCGCCATGCTACGTCTCATCGTTGTCCTCCTATAGTGGTGTCCTTCGATCGATGTGCGTTCCATGCTGGCGCCCCATGCGCGCATGGGCGTGATTGCACTTGCCAAAAAGCGAGCGTTGGGGGGCGATGCTGGTACTTCTCGGAACCACCTCTCATCGTGCCGCCTCCGCTTGGGGGTCCAATGCGTCCAACGTCGATTCCGGGCGGGCGATTCGCCATCGCACAGCGCGCGGTAGGCTGGTCGCGCCACAGCCGAAATCCCTCCGGCCCCTTGGTGTGCCGATTGTATCAACTCCAAGGTGTCCACGCTAGGCCGATAATGGCCATCCGTGGCACTCCAGGGGTTCAATCGCCGCTTGGTAGTGCCACTGAGGTGTCAGTGATTCTCACGCCGAGCGTCGGCAAATCACCACGCCCTTGCTGATGCGGGCTGCAAGGCCGAACAGACGCATGAGTTCTTCCTGGAAGAACCTGGAACTCGTTCTATCGCTACCTGCCCCGGATCGACCTACTCGGACCGGTACATCTTAGAGAAACAGCATACGCCGGCGTCGCAGAGCGAGTCATAGGTCAGGATGATCTGTTCATCATGGTGACTTGAGATTGTCCGGCGACACTATCGGGAGGCGGGCCTGTGAGTCCGCCGGCTTTGGCGTCGGTGCCACATTCTGCTTCGCGAGTCACGGAGATTCTCAGCATTAGTTGCACAATGAAAAACCGCCGGGCCCGTGTGCATGCGGGACCGGCGGCCGGGATCAGACGCGTGCAAACGCGCTGGGATGGAGGCTGGTTAGATCATTCGGCGACGCAGGCCCAGCACCAACCCGCCCGTGAGCAAGGCCAGCCCGGCCGGCTCGGGGACTACGGTGACGCTGACGTCGTCAACGAAGGTGCCGAGCGAATCCGACACACTGAGGTCGCCGAACTCCAGCCGCGTCGAATCTGACGGGGCGGTGAGTTGATAGGTGTGATACTGCCAAGCCGTATTGCCGCGGCCACTGCCGTCGGCGGTCAGGACGTCAACAGGCGCGCCGCCCCACTTGATTTCGAGCGCGTTGTCGGCGACGCCGGGCCGGGGCGAGAAGGCGAACGTCAACTCGTAGATCTGACCGGCCACGGTCGCCAAATCCTGATACACGGCGCTCGAGGCGTCCTCCCCGTGCAGCGGACCACCCGGGCCGTCGATGTCCGAATCGAGCTCGATGTACTGCGCGCCCTCGGCGGCCAGCCAGCCGCTTACGCCGCGCTGCAGTTCGATGCCCGGGCCGCGAGATAGCTGCCAGCCGGGGATGCTGGGGAAGATATCCCAGGTGCCGCCGTTGTTGACGACCGTCTGCTCGAAGCTGCCGTTGAAGACGATGTCGGCGTCGGCGCTGCCGACGACGGAAAGAGCGACTATGGCTGCCAGGCCGAACTTGCTGATTGAGGTGGTTTTCACTGTAGGCTCCAGACGGCGAGGTCCAGGGCGGTGGGTCATCAGACATTAGGCACCCCGATCGGCGGCTGACCAGGTCAGATAACGCTCAGGGGGCAGTTTGTCCGACTGCTCGCCCCGCCTGGGCCGCGTCCCCGAATGTTATGGGGCCGGTGGAGGCAAGATCGCAAAACAAAGTGCCCCACGAGGCAATGTTCGGCCCCGGCAGGTGAATTCAACTTGGACGCAGCGGGATTGAAGGCCCGGCCGATGTCGACGCGATCGCATCCGCCGGGCGACAAGGCTGTAGGAAGTATGGATGGTGATGGTGCGCGCCGAGCACGGAACGGCTATTAGAACCTGTCACAGAACCTGTGGGCCATGGGATAGCTACTACGTTCCCGGTCGCTGTGTTAGGATGTGCCGGTGGCGAGTGCCGCGATCAAGGTTGACATACAAGCGACTCACAGCGGGAGTTCGATAATGGCAGGTACATTGAAGCGCTACTCATGGGTGGTAATAATTGCGGCGCTGTGCGGACCGGCGGCCATGGCCTGGGATATCGAGACCATGGACGGTTCGCAGATCGTCGAGAGCACTACCGGCGCGAGCACTCCCAGCTCCACGCTGACCGCATTCTGGCCCGATCTCGGCCCGGCCACGCTGGCTTGGTTCGCGGTCGTCGCGATCATAGCCCTCACCGTCCGGCCCAAGCCGCTGCTGCTGGGCCGTAGCCTGGACGGGCTGATGCTGGCCGGCACGAGCTTGCTGCTGCTCCTGCGTGGCATTGCAGGCAGCCCGGTGGGCACCACACACACTTGGCAGTGGTGGGCTCACCTGGGCCTGACCGCCGTCGCGGCGTACTGGCTGGTGCGCGGCATCAGCCTGCTGCTGAGACAGCGCCCGGTGCTCCACAGCGGAACCGTCTCCAACGGAACGCGCGTGGTGCTGGTGGCCGCGGGTCTGGCCCTATGCGTCCACCAGATCGCCAGCGCCCCATTGTCGGCCGGCTCGCGCGACGGCACCGTGGGTGGCATCCATCTCGCGGACACCGGGAAGCTGCCTTACGGCGACGCGGCCTTGTATGAAAGCCGCTCGCCACTGCTGTATATGTTGCATGCCGGCCCAGTGCGCGCGTGGACGCCGCTGCTGACGCCGGCGCTGGACACTCAGGGTGAGTCGGGTCCGCTGGAGATGACCTGGGACAACTACGCCCAGTGGATCGATGGGGATTGGCAGGAGTCAGCCAACCTGGCGGCGGCCCGAATCGTGAACGCCGGCCTGTTCATCGGCGTGCTGATCGGCTTCTTCCTGATCGGACGGCTGCTGCGCAGTTCGAGCAGCGGCTGGACCATGGTAGCCCTCCTTTGCCTGTTCCCCGGAACTCTGGAGTGCTTGTCGCGGCCCGAGATCATGCTACCGACGCTGCTGCTGACGTGGTCGGTCGTGTTCGCCCTGCTACCAGGCGTGGGCGGGCTGCTGGGAACGTTCTGCCTCGTCATGGCCGGGCTGGCCTGGCCGTGGATGTGGCTGGGTCTGCCCGTGATGTTGGCCCACTTCTGGCGCCGCGGCTGGCACGTCGTCGGCAGCACTCTGGGACTCGCCGGCGGTGTCGGCGTATGCCTGTGCATGCTCGCGAACCACGTCCAGCCCTCGCTGCCACGGGATAACGGCGCGCTGGCAATGGCCGGGCTGCAACCGATCTTCGAGGCCCAGATGACCGACGACGGCCACCTGGCCATCGACCGACGCGCCATCCAGGACGAGGCTCTCGACTCGCCGGCAACCTCGCGGCCGCTGTGGCGCATGCTCGTGAACCGTGAGACGAACACGCTTGACACCGCCGACGGGTTGGCCATCGATTGGCCCAACGGCCTCGGCGGCCCAGACGTCGCCTATCGACAGATTATGGCGACCGGCGCTGCGCGAACACGACTCCAGGAGAGCTACCGCGCCACTCTGAGCGATCTGCCCGCCGCCCGTCGGCTGCCGATCGCGCTGCGAACCGTGCTGGAGGCCACCTGGATGCCGGCTGTTGCCCAAGAGTCACGAGTGACCAGTGCGTGGACCACCTGGGGCGGCCCCGCGCCGATGGAGCAGCGCTGGGTCCAGATTCGCCGGATCGCGAAGGTTGTCGTGGCCCTCTTGGTAGTCTGGGCGTCGCTGGCGACCTTCTTCGGACGGCGCGTGCGACCGCGACAGTTGATTGGCGCCCTGATGCTGACGATCAGCGGCGCCTTGCTGATCAGCGAAATGGGCGCGGTCACGAACCTGGTCTGCCTGCTCCCTCTGGTGGCGGCCTTGTGGGCTGTGGGGGATCCTCCCGAGCGGCCGGGCGTCAAAGCGACCAACGGAGTGAAGCTGCCGCCCGTCGCGCGACCCAAGCCCGCCACGGCGCTGGCCGGCAAGCCGGGACCAGACATCGAGCCGCCGCCGCGCATCACTCTCGACGAAGGGCCCAAACCGGCTCCGTGAGCCCAGAGTAGTGAGCCGCGTACGGCATAAGCGGGAGTTTGTATTACTTGCGGCGTGGTTGGCGGGGGGGGCGTTTGGCTTGACTGGCGCGCCAGCGGCAGGGCATGTTCTTGTTCACCAGCTCCTTGAGCTTCTTACACCAGACCGCGGACATCGTGCGGCAGATTCCCGCCGTGTCGGCCGGCGGGAAGTCGGCGTGCGGACAATCAAAATCGCAATGCTCGGGAATGCTCGCGCTCATGCTCTGCCACCTGAAATCAGCCTAGTGGCCGCATTCTACACGCGGACACGCAAGGCGGAAGTGGCACACGGGAAGCCGAGCGACAACACGAACGGCAGACGGGGCCTCGGAATGCATACGCGGACAGGGTTTCCGGCCGGCGCTAGCTGACGCGCTGCGGCCATACGGTCTTGGTGGAGTCGAGCACGACGCCAATGTCCAGATGATCCTCATCCGTGTCGAGACGGCAATTGGTGCGAACCACCGTTGCCCAGCGGCTGTTCACCAGACCCAGACTGGTCTTCGGCGACGCGCCCGGCAAGTGCGAGCGTAACTCGTACCGCTGGCCCTCGGCAACGCCATAGCCCAACGGAACACGCAGTCGCATCCCGTTGTCCGAGGTCTCGAGACAGTGGCAGCGGAGCACGGTCGAGCCGTAGTGGTCGATCATCCATAGATCGCACATCACCGACCGGCGAGGTTCATAGCGCCGCTCGGCAGGTACCGGCGAAGCGGAGGCGGTTGCGGGAAGCGGTAGCTCAGGAGGGGGGGCGGCGTAGGTCGGATCCATAATGGCGTCTCCTTCATCGCGCGACGCAACGCGCTCGGCCGATGCCGAAAAGAAGCGCCTGCGCCGATGCTCAGGTCAGCCCGAACTCGTCCAGCCACTGCTGCGCGGCCGCCGGACTAGACCCGGTTTCCTTCTCCTCCGGTTCGACGTGCTCCGGCTCCGGACGCGCCAGATCACGCCGCAACATTGTCCAAAACTCGTCCGAGCGCACGACCCGCGCCTGGCGACGACGAGCGGCGTGCGCCACTTCGCGATCCGACGAGACGACAAGCAGCCGTCGGGCCGCGGAGTCCGTTTCCACAATTCTCGCTATGACGGCGTCAGCGCTGACCCCCGCGCCGCTGAAGGAAACCTCAATAGCCGGGTCGCCTATCTGCTCAGCCCGCTGGGCCGAGGGCACGGGTCCGTCGAAAACGATATGAACGCGCTGGTCGCGTCGTTTTGCCCAAGCACCGATCTCACTACACAGCATCGATCGACCGATGAGGAGATCTGACGTCCCCACATCGTTAGCCGCATACTGGAGGTTGTTACCGTCAATGAGAAGCGGCACCTCCGATCTCCTAGTCTATATATTATCCTACTGGGGCCATTATTGCAAAACCAGAGCTTGTTTTGCGTCTTCCAAGCCCGTCCAGGATAAAGCAAACGCGGTTTGGTCACAAAAATAAATACGCAAAGAACCCACCCGCACGCGCACGCTGGCGACCACACAAACAACATAAACATCCGGCACCGTTCCCATGTCCGAAGGCCCTATAATGCCATCCGAGGCCGTGAGCTGCGGCACCTGGCGGCCATGGAGGACTGCAAATGCGTTTGGTCGTGTTCGTTCTAGTTGCCGGAGGCTTGTTGGCGGCGAATCACGCCGTTGCCGACGAAATCACGACCGCCGACCTGCTGCGCCGAGTGATTGACCTGCAAAGGTTGTCGACTGCGCCGTCGGCCGGCGAGCAAACACGCACGTTCTCCAGCTACGATCGCCGCTCGCGCGTCGATGACCAGGGCCGGACGATCCACTGGGACGCAAACGACGACTGCGGGAACTTCATCGACCGGACGCCGGACGGGTGGGATCTGATGGCGGAGGTGGAGGGGCCGGGCGCGATTACGCGAATCTGGTGTCCGAACCCCGATGGCGAGATTCGGATCGTGCTCGATGGAGAGACCGCCATCGAGGCTGATTTCGCCCATGTGCTTTCCGGAGAACTACCGCCGCTGGTCGTGCCGCTTGTTGAGCCCGGGCTGTGCTCGTACTTCCCGATGGGATTCGCCCGCGATTGCCAGGTCATGTGTCGCCAGAGCGCGGCGTGCTACCAGATCGATGTCGTGCGGCTGCGCGCCAATGCGCGAGTCCGGCGTTTCACGACAGAGCTTGATGAACCCGCCCAGGCGGCGCTGACGGAAGTGACGGAGGCTCTGGGCACGGGGCTCTCGGGCAAGCAGCTTTTCGGCGAGCATCGGACAATGGCGGTGGCGGTGCAGCAGGATCTGAAGCCAGGCGAGGTGCTGAGCGAGGAACTGACCGGTGACGGGACGGTGCGGGCGTTGTACGTAGCCCTGACCGATCGGGCCGCTCCGCGCGGGCTGTACGCGTTGCACCGCTGCATTCTGCGGGTCTTTGTCGATGGGGAGGATGAGCCGCGTGTCGAGGTGCCGCTAATCGACTTCTTCGGCTCGGGGTTCGAGTACACGTACTTCAACAGCCTGGTTATCGGAACGGACTTGGTGCCGCCGTTTCCGTTGCCGCAACGCCGCTTCGGGGAAGACCGGCTGATGTACTGCTACCTCCCGATGCCCTATTGCGATGGGCTGCGGATTGAGATCGAGAATGTCAATCCGGGCAAGAAGGAACTAGGGCTGCTGCTGCACATGCGTGTGGACACACGGCGTCCGGAACCGGGGTCGTTGGTGTTCAACGCCCGTTATCGTCGCGAGGATCCGTGCAAAGTGCTGGATTTCCCGCTCCTTGAGGTCCAAGGTGCCGGTCGGCTGGTCGGGTTGATGCTGAACATCGATTGCCCGCACCGAGATTGGTGGGGAGAGGGCGATGAGAAGGTGTGGATTGACGGAGAGGCCTTCCCATCGCACTACGGAACCGGCGTGCCGGCGGATGTCGCATTGGACCGCGAGACTGGTGTCCGGGCCGGGGCGCTGCAGGGTGTGACTCGTAGCGGCCAATACGGGAAGAGCTCGTCGTACCGTTGGTATGTGCCGGACGCGATTGGTTTTGGGCGCTCGGTCCGCGCGACGATTGAGAATTGGCGGACACCTCGCGATGCATACATGGGGGCTGTCGTGTACTGGTACGGGCCGCGGGCGACAGAGGGGCAGTTCGCGCGGCTCGACCAAACCATTCTGACGCCTCCGGGGTTGCGCATTCCCGGATCGGTCGAGATCGAGGGGCACATTGTGGGCGAGGGGTGGGGCAGCGAATCGCGGCAAAGGTACGCGGGCAACGTGGAGCTGTCCGGGAAACGGGCGGCGAGCATCAAAACCACGGATCCGGTGCGCATGACGATACCGGCGACATGTGCTCGGCGCGTTCGTCTGCTGCTGCGGACGAATCCGCGGCGTTCGTTCGCGACCATCGTCGTTCGTGAGCATGACGGGCGTGAGATCGGCACCGTAACGTACGATCGGGCGGCAGGGGGGCTGTACACGGTTGGGATGGTTGACTTGGCCGCCGGTGACAATGTCGTGACGGTTGAGTGCAGCGAGCGGGCGGTGCTCGATTGCTGGATTCTGGAGCCCGTTCTGGAGGGGCTTGGTCCGGGTGGGCTGCTTCCGTGAGCGGTTCCGGAAAAGTGATGCGACACAGGTGGTTGCTGCTGGTATCGGCGGGTGCGGGTTTTATCGAGCGCAGAGGCTCGTTGTGCATATAGTGAAATGCTGGGTCTTCTGAATGCTGGAATGAGTGTGGCACCGGCGTGTTGCCGGTGGCCCAGTGATTGTGACGTAACTGTTCAGGAAGAATCGGATGCGAGAAGAAGAATCGAGCATTGCCGGGTGCCAGAGCCGGTTGATGTTGTGGTGCGCCGTGGCCGCGTGCGTGGCGCTGGTATCGATGGCGTCGGCGAATGGGCAGCAGTCCGATAAACCGGATGCGAGCGGAGGCCAATCGACGCAAGTGACGCCGCCGGCACCGTCGCCGGTGATCGGTGCGGGACAGCCTGCTGTAACCACGCAGCCGAGTGGGGCGGGTGCTGAGAAGGGTGCCGATAAGGCCGGCTGCGGCAAGAAGGGCTCGAAGCAGGACTTGACGCCGCCGCCTCTGGATCAGCCGCAACCCAAGTTCGTTTGCGCGCAAGCAACAGCGACGGTTGATCCGGTTTGGCAGGGTCTGCCGATCAAGTTCGAGTATGTGATCTCGAACGGCGGTGAGGGACCGTTGCGCATCGAGCTGCGGGCTGGGTGAGGCAAGAAGGTTCTCGGTCAGTCTGACCGAGTGATCGCCCCCGGGCAGAGCGAGACGGTTGTTTGGGAGGTGGAGACGAAGAAGCGATTGGAAGGCAAGTTTGTCCAGAAGTTCGTGGTCAATACGAACGATCGCGCTAGCGCGCAGGTCACGCTGGAAGGTTCGGCGGCCGTCAAGACTGCCATGCGTACCGATCCGCAGCGTGTGAGTTTCGGGCAAGTCAAGCGTTTGTCGGGTGAGCAGCGGCAGACGATCAGGATCTTGCGGGGCGATGGTGGTCCGATCACGCCCGAGGTTGTGTCGACGGGGAACCCCCAGATCGACACGGAGTTGCGGGAGATCACGGCTGGCGAGTCGTACGAGTTGGATGTGATCATCCGCCCGCCGTGGCCGAATGCGCCTATGCGTGGCACGGTGGTGCTGGCGACGGGGATCGAGGAGATCGGCCGGCAGGAGGTGATGGTGTACGTTCCGATAGAACAGCGTGTTCGCGCCAACCCACCGCGTCTATCGATCAAGCCGGCGGACGAGGAGGGGCAAGCTCAGGACATGGTGTTGCGCTTCACATGGTCGGATGAGGAGCCGGCCGGCAAGATCACGGAAGCGACGGTCAACAACAGCGACTTGAGCGTGAGTGTTGAGGAGCAGGCCGGTGCGGAGGTCGTGGTTCTGCACGTGCCGGCGGGCTTCGAGATGCGGCGTGGGGAGCGGTGCAATGTGACGATACGCACAGATGATCCCGGCGTGCCGATGCTGCGGGTGCCCGTGTGGGCCGGCAGTGGTCGCGGCAGGCCCGTTGGCCGGCCGGGGTTGAAGACGACGCCGTCGGCTGCGGGATCAGCCGCCGGAGCTGGCCATGGTACGGGTACTCGGCCGAAGTAGTGGTGCAGTGGCGTGGCGGTTTTGGGCTTTTAATCGCGTGTTGGTGCTGCTAAGATAGCTGGATTATCGACTCTCGGGGCTCCAGGGCAGGAGGCCCGGGCATCGGGCGACGGAGCGAAAACGTAGGACAGATTAAGCAACCCTGCAGTGAGGATTAGCAAATGGATGTCAGAATTGGAGTTGCACGTTGGCTGATGCCGGCGTGGGGCTGTGCCGCTCTCTTGGTTCTGCTGTCGTGCCCTGGCGGGACTACCGCCAGCGCGCTGGCGGGGACGACGGATCAGGTAGTGGGTCAGGCCATGGCCCTGGATGTGGCGATGGAGGCCGGGCAAGACGATCCGCCGCCCGAGCCGAAGGAAAACGCCAAGCCGAAGAAGGGTGACCCAGCCGAGCGGGAAGCTCTGATCGAGGCTATCAAGGCCCAAGCGAAGGCCAAGAAGGCTGCTCAGGCCCAGGCGCGTGAGAGGCAGCTTGCTGCCGGAGCGAACACCGGCCAGGAACCGCCGCCGGCGGGCCAGGTTGGCCCCCCAGCGCCGGGTGCGCGGCCGGCGGGCCCTGGGAAGGTTCCCGGCAAGAAAGAGGCCGGTTGCGGGAAGAAGGGCTCGGGTCTGGACCTGACGCCTCCTCCGCCGGACAAGCCACAGCCGAAGTTTGCGTGCAAGTCGTTGGGCGTCACGGCCGAGCCGGTGTGGCAGGGCCAGCGGGTGGAGTTTAAGTTTGAGATTGGCAACGAGGGCGAGGGGCCGTTGCACATCCACGTTAAGGGTGGGTGAGGGCTCAAAGTTGCCGGTCAGGCTGACCGGGTAATCGAGCCGGGCAAGACGGAAGAGGTCAGTTTTAGTGTTGCGACGACGCGTCGCACCGGGACGCTCAAGAAGGGCGTCACGGTCACGACGAACGACCGCGAGAGCGCGCGGATCAAGCTGGAGGGAACCACGACGGTGCTGTCGGCGCTGCGTGTGGAGCCCAAGAGCATCAATCTCGGTGCGGTGAAGCGTGGGTCGGAGGGCGAGACGCGCACCGTCAAGATTCTCCGCGGTGACGGCGGGCCGTTGGTGCCCAGTGTTGTCAGCACGGGCAACCCCCTGATTACCGCCGAGTTGAAGGAAGTTACGGCGGGTGAGGAATACGATCTGGTCGTGGCCGTGAAGCCGCCGTGGCCCAACGGTGTTCTGCGTGGCAACATCATGCTGGAAACTGGTGTGGAGAGTGCCGCGCGCGAGAGCATTGTGGTGTACGCCAACGTGGCGCCGCGGCTGAAGAGCCTGCCGTCGCGTTTCATGATCCAGCGCGATCCTGAGGCCGAGAAGGACTGCGACATTGTGACGAAGCTACAATGGTCGGAGGACAAGCCGGCCAAGATCACCGGTGCGACCCTGAATGACGAGAAGATGAGCGTGACGGTCAAGGAGGCCGACGGCCAGCAGACACTCGTGCTGCACGTGCCCGCCGGCTACACTCCCAGTCGGCGAACCGGCATCAAGGTGACAGTCACAACGGACGATCCCGAGGTGCCGTCGATGGAGGTGCCGGTGTACGTCACGAACACCAAGCCCGGTGGCCCCAAGGGCGACAGTGCCATTCATCCGGCGCTCTCGGCGCAGAAGGCGAAGGGTGCGGCGGCTGCGAAGAATGGGCAACGTCGTCTCACGGGTACCACGCCGCCGGAGGATGGGACCGGCCAACCTGCGCCAAGTAACCTGCCGCCGGCCAAGCCTGATACCGGTGCCGAGCCGACCAAGCCTGAGACCGGTGCCGAGCCGGCAGCGCCGACCAAGCCTGCCGATTAGTATTGTGATCCACAAGTTGCGTGACCAAGGAGCCGCAGGCTGACGCCTGCGGCTCCTCGTGGTTTGCCATAGTCGACGCATCTGTGAAACGCAGTACCAGCAGAGCAAGCGCGAGGTCTTGCCAGTACACGCCCCATCCTTCGCTCGGTGGAGGATGGGGTGCTTGATAGAGGGGTGCCCGGGGCCGCTGTCTACACATGCAGCTCGACAGCGGCGGATTGCCGGGCGGCGAGTCGTTTCAGCACCGGCTGCACATGCTTCTTGACGTAATCGCGGGTTTGGCGCGGGGCCAGGCCGGTGTAACGCCGGGCGTCGAGCAGCTTCGACCACTGGATGCCCGCGAAGGCCGAATCACCCTCGAGCCGCTCGATCAGATCGTTCGGCCGGCCGTGTTGTTTGACCTGCTCGCCGGCCTTCTGGGCGTGTCGGCGGATGCGCTCGTGCAATACCTGGCGGTCGCCGCCCCGTTGGACCGCGTCCATCAGGATGTCCTCGCTGGCGATGAACGGCAGCTCGGCCGCAATGCGGGCGGCGATCGTGGCCGGGTAGACCACCAGACCGTCGCAGATGTTGTGCAGCAGAATGGCCAGTGCGTCGGCGGCCAGCAGCGATTCGGGGATCACCAGACGCTTGTTGCTGGAGTCGTCCAGCGTGCGCTCGAACATCTGGTCACCCAGCGTCATCGGCGGCGAGGTCGCCAGGCTGATCAGATAGCGTGCCAGGCCGGTGGCCCGCTCGCAGCGCATCGGGTTGCGCTTGTAGGGCATGGCCGAGCTGCCCACCTGCGACTTGCCGAACGGCTCATCGATCTCCTTGAGCATCGCCAGCAGGCGAATGTCGTTGGACATTTTTTGCACGCCGGCGGCCAGCGACGCCAACGCCGAGACGATCTCGATATCCACTTTGCGCGAGTAGGTTTGCCCGCAAACGGGATAGCAGGCGTCGAAACCCAGCTTGGCCGCGAAGACTCTCTCCAGCCGTTGCACCTTGGCGGCGCTGCCCAGTAGTTTGAGGAATGAGGCTTGCGTGCCCGTTGCGCCGCGCAGACCACGGCATTTGAGACCCGTGCGTAGCTCCTCCAAACGCTCCAGATCGCAGACCAGATCCTGGAGCCACAGACAGGCACGCTTGCCAACCGTGGTGAGTTGCGCGGGCTGAAGGTGCGTATAGCCGAGCGTTGGGAGGTCCGCGTGTTGCAAACAGAAGTCCGCCAGCACGCCCACCACGCCGACCATTCGCCCGACCACGATCCCCAGCGCGTCGCGCATCAACAACAGGTCGGCGTTATCGACGATGTCCATGCTGGTCGCGCCGAGATGGATGATCCCGCGGGCCTGTGGGGCCGCGTCGCCGAAAGCGTGGATGTGGGCCATGACGTCGTGGCGTAACTGGCGCTCGTACTCGGCGACGGCGGCGAAGTCGATGTCATCCGCCGCCCGTTTCATGGCCCGTATCTGGCCCACCTTGATGGGCAGGCCGAGTTCGTGTTGGGCCTCGGCCAATGCGATCCAGATTCGCCGCCAGGTGGCGTGACGCGATTGCGGGCTCCACAGCCGGATCATCTCCGCCGACGCATAGCGCGTCGTCAGCGGGTGCTCGTACTGTTCGTGGGGCCCGGCGTGGCGCTGGGTGTGTTGTGCATGAGGGTGAGCGTGCGGCTTGTTGCGCGAAGTCGGCATGGCGTCAATCCTCCAGGGCCTGACGCACGTCGGCCAGCAGGTCGTCGAGTGCTTCTAGGCCGACATGCAGACGGATCAGCCACGGCGGCCGGCCGGGGTCTTCGTTGAACAGGGTACCACCCAGGGCGAGACTCTCGTACCCGCCCCAACTGCACCCGATGCTGAATAGCCTGAGCCGGTCGAGGAAACGATGCGTGGCTTCGCGCGTCTGCTGCTTGAGCGCGAAGCTGAACATTCCGCTATAGCCGCGCATCTGCCGGGCGGCGACGGCGCGATTGGGGTTGGATTCGAGCCCGGGGTGGTGAACGCGCCGTACGCGTGGGTGTTCCTGCAACAGGCGAGCCACGGCGAAGGCACTGCGCTGATGCTGTTCCATGCGGATCGCCAGTGTGCGCAGGCCGCGCATCAACAACCAGGCGGCGAACGGGTCGAGTGACGCGCCGAGCAACTCGGCCTCGTCGCGGAACTCGCGGCCCAGCTCCGTGCCGCGCCCCACGACGACACCGCCGAGCGTGTCGCTGTGTCCGCCGATGAACTTGGTCGCGCTGTGTACAACCAGGTCGCAGCCCAGTTCGAGCGGGTTCTGGAAGTAGGGTGTCGCCCAGGAGTTGTCGAAGACGGTCAGGATGCCGCGCTGGCGTGCCGCGGCCGTAATGGGGGCCACGTCGATCACGTCGAAATGCCCAGTGGTCGGGCTCTCCAGGTAGACCAGTCGCGTCTCGTCGCGCAGGGCGGCGATGAAGTTGGCCGGGTCGGTCCCGCGTACGAAGGTCACGTGTACGTCAAAGCGCTTCAGGTAGTTCTGCAGGTAATCGCGCGTCGGGCCGTAACAATCGGCGACGGCCACAACGTGCGCGCCGGCGGAGACCCGGAAGTTAATGGCTGCGGTTATGGCTCCCATGCCGGACGCGAAGCAGCGCGCCCAGTCGCCACATTCGAGCTTGGCCAGCTTGTTCTCAAGCACCGCGGTCGTCGGGTTGGAGCGCCGAGTGTAGACGTGGTGAGGAGTGTTGACCTCGTCGCGGGCCTCGAAGGCCTCGGCGGACGGGTACACAAAAGTCGACGTCTGATACAGCGGCGGTGCCGCCGCACCACCGTGCGCATGACGGTGTTCTCCGTAGTGTGCGCACAGCGTCTCGAATTGGCCGGCGGTCAGGGGGTCGCCGGGGGGCGTGGGCCGGTCGTCTCCGGCATGGTCATCTGCGTGGGACATATTGGCAAACCGCCTGTCTATATCTTCCAGCCGGACCGGTATTCCTTGTTGACGTACTGATTGGCCTCGGGCACGTTCGTCACGGTCATGCTCGGGCCGTCCCATTCCAGTCGGCGACCGACTCGCAGCGACACGCAGCCCAGCAGAATCGTCTCCGACATCGGGCCGGAATACGCGAAACGCGACTTCGGGAAGTCGATCGGCTTCTCACCCTTGGCCGCCATGACCCACTCCTCGACGTGTCCCGGCGAGCGCTCCAACATCCGGGCCGGCTTGCCGATCTCCTTCATCTTCGACTCGGGGAAGAAGCGCGGCGAGTTGCCATAGTCGCCCGAAATCAGCATCGAGGCCTTCGTCCCCATCAACAGGCCACCCGATGTGGGCAACTGGCGGCCCATCTCGAGCGTCGCCGGCAGCTTGGGCTTCAGGCCGCCGCTATACCAGTAGGCCTCGAAACCCGGCCGCCAGCTATTGCGTGCGAACTCCCATTTCACAATCGACGTTTGAGGGAAAGCATCAGCGGTCGTGGGCGTGAGGGCCACGGGCTCAACCGCGATTGGGTGGCCGGGGTCCAGCGACCAGAAGATGCCGTCCATGGTGTGGCATGCCATGTCGCCCAGCGCTCCGGCGCCAAAGTCCCACCAGCCGCGCCAGGAGAACGGGTGATAGGCCTTGTCCGCGTAGGGTCGCTCGGGGGCCGGCCCGAGCCAGACGTCCCAATCCAGGTTGGCCGGCACGGGGGCAACCTCCTCAGGGCGGTTCAGGCCCTGTGGCCAGATCGGCCGGTCGGTCCAGGTGTGGGTCTCGTACACGTCGCCGAGCGCTCCGCCGCGCACCCATTCGTACACCAGGCGCCAACCTTCGCTGGCGTGCCCCTGATTGCCCATTTGCGTGGCGACGTTGTACTTGCGGGCGGCCGCAGTCAGTTGCCGCGCCTCCCAGGGCGTATGCGTGAGAGGTTTTTGCGTGTAAACGTGCTTGCCGAGCTGCATCGCCATCATTGTGGCCGGATAGTGGTGATGGTCCGGCGTGCCGACCATGACCGCGTCGAAGTTCTTGTGCTCCTTGTCGAACATCCGGCGGTAGTCCTGATAGCGGGCGGCCTGGGGATATAGGTCGGCGGCCTTCTTCATCCGTCCGGTGTCCACGTCGCAGAAGCAGGGGCATTCCACGCCGAGTTCTTCGGTGGTTTCCAGGTGGTGTCCCCCAATGCCGCCGGCGCCGATAAACGCGATTCGCAGCTTCTGTCGGCGGGCCGCGAGCACGTCTCGCACGGGCGACCAGCTCGATTCACGACGTCCATTTGCGCAACCGGGCAAGCCGATCGCCAGAGCGCCCCCGGTGACGGCGAGGGTGCTCTTGAGAAACGTCCGGCGGGTGGAACGATTAGATTCTGTCATAGCGTCAGTCCTGGCGTGCCGAGTTCCTGAATGGGGTCTAGCAGTCCACCAGCGTAGCACCGCGCTGCCATTTGTCCAACCTCACGCCGGCAACGGTGAGGGAGTGCGATTCACGGGACGGCGCTGGTCGGCTAAGATTCGCCCTCGCGGAAGTTGTGGCACCGGCATCTTGCCGGTGGAATCACAGGCTGGAAGCCTGTGCCACGTGTAATGTGAGGGTGTGTGCTTGTCTGCTGGTGACGCGAATTGCGATCGTGACGAAACTCCGTTGTGTGACTGCTCAGCCGTCCGCATCCCCTGGTGCTGGCTGGCAATCGGCGCCGTATTGGCCGCCGGCGCGTGCTTGTGCGATCAACGCGTGACGGATTTCCTGACGGCCGAGGCCGTTCGCCGGGGGATTGAGAACACGCTGACGATCCCGGGCGCGCTGGCACTATACGTTTTCGTCGGGGCGATCCTGGCGGCCTTTCCCAATCGTCGGCGGCTGTGGGCGGGCTTCATAGTCCCAGTGTTGGCCTCGGCCGCTGTGATCCACGGTTTGAAGTTCATCGTCGGCCGGGCGCGTCCGCGGCTCGACCTCGGGCCGGCGACGTTCAAACCGCTGTCACTGGCCGCCGACTGTGACTCTTTTCCGTCCGGGAGTGCGGCTGCGGCGGCTACGATTTCGCTGCTTCTGGCGGCTTACTTCCCACGGGGGCGCTGGGTGTTCTACGTTATGGCGGGACTCGTGGGGCTAGAACGCATCCTGCACGACTGGCACTTCCTGTCGGACGTGATAGCCGCGTACGTTATCGCCGCGCTGGTTGTTTATGCTTGTGTACGGCGTCTGGGACGCGGCTACTACCGACTGGATCTGCCGGGCGTGACTCAGTGATCCGGGCCGCCGGCCCGATTACCCACACCGTCTCCATTCGTCCCTTGACGTAGTTGAATCCGCTCAGCCGGCGTTGGCCGGGGCCGTCTGACAGCGACGTAACGCCCGCCGCGGCCAACTCGATGCCGCGCACGATCAGCACCCTCTCTGGCCGCGTGTCGGCCAGCAGACTCGTCAACCTATCGGATCGAACGACCGTGGCCGGGGCGTCGAGGTAGAAGAACATGCTGGGCTCGTCGTAGCCGCATACGTAGACCGCGCTATCGGGCGTCAGCATCGCATTGGCCCGTTCGGCGATGTTGCGGCTCAGCCGTGCCGGCTCCAACGTCGGCAGCAGCCACACGCCGATCAGCACGTGGAAGAGCGCCGTAGCGCCCACCGCCCCCGTCCATGCCCGGAGTAGCCGCCCCTGTAGCGCCAGTTGCCAAACGGCAACGAACCCGAGGGCGAGCGTCGCGCCGGCCGCGCTCAGTGCCGGCGCCCACGTTGTTGCGCGCCAGTAAATCGCCACGGCGACCAGCGCCGCACCCAATACGACGGGCACCGCGGCCCAGACCGAGAGCCCTATTCGCTGCGAGCGTGTTGGCGTGTGCTCCAGCGCCAGATCCCAGACCCGCCCAACCATGATCGCCAGCGGGACGTAGCACGGGAGAATGTAGTGCGGCAGCTTGCTGGGTATCAGTTCCAGGAACGCCCACGGCACCAGGCACCAGATCAACAGGAGCTTGGCGGTCGAATCGTCGCGGCGCCGGCGCCAGGTCTCGCTCAGTGCCCCCACGACAAGCGGCGTCCACGGCAACCAGCCCGCTAGGCTGAGCAGCACGTAGTAACCCGGCGGGCCGCCATGCCCGTGCGGCGCACTCACCAGCCGCGACGTGACTTCATACCACAGGAACTGTTGTCCGAACGCGTCGCCGGCCCGCAGCGCGATAAGAAGGTACCACGGCCCGGCTACGGCGACGCAGACGGTGCTCGCGGCCCACAGTCGCCAGTCGATCACCCAGGCCCGGTCTTTCGACGACAGAAGCAGCGCCAGCCCGAACGCCCCCATGAACGGCACCACCGCCGGCCCCTTCGCTAGCACGGCCAAGCCCACGCACAACCAGAACAGCGCCGCCGATGACAGGCTGGCTCCCCGTGTCGCTACGCGATACAGCGCCGTCATGGCCGCCAATGTACAACACAGCAGCAGCGCATCGGTCAGTAGCATCTTGCCCACGACCACCGGCAGGCCGGCGGTGACGAATATAACCGCCGCCAGTAGCCCCGCTCGACGCCCGCAGAGCTGCGCCGCCAACGTCGCCATCAGGTGCGCGGCCCCTAACATCGCCGCCACCGGCACCATGCGAGCTACGCCCGCGCTAAGGCCGAAGACCGCGAATAGCGGTGCCACACACCAGTACAGCAGCGGCGGCTTCGCTAGCCACGGCTCGCCCAGGAACTTCGGTACCAGCCAGTCGCCGCCCGCAAGCATCTCCCGGCTGACCTGCGCGTACCAGCCCTCGTCGCGATCGACCAAGCTAACGCCGAACGTCCCCGGCAGCAGCATGACCAGCGTGATGAGGGTGAGCAGAACCCGGTCGCGGCCCGACAGGCGCTGCGTCGGCGATACTGTCACAGGGCTGCTGTCCACACTGACCTCACGCGGCGACGAAGTGGCAACCGACCGTTCGGCGGCCGTGGAGATTCTACAGCACGCGGCAGCCCGTCGTGAAACAAGAACGGCCGACTGTCTGGCAGTCGGCCGCTCGCTGGCACCTGTCGCAGGTCAGGTGTTTAGTCGAGATCGTCCTTGACCCTCTCGTAGAGTTCCGGCTCGGCAGCCTGGAAAGCCGCGCTGCTGTCGAACTCGTAGCTGATCTTGCCGCCGTTCTTCGTGACGACGACCTTGAGGCTACCGTCGGCGTCCTTGAAGACCATGAGCTTCTCGGTATCAACGTGCGTGTAGGTGCTTTGACGTTTGATTACACGCCGGGCTTCGTCGCGTGCGCTTTGATACTGCTCCTGGGCCTGTTGTTGAGACTGTTTGGCCTGTTCCAGCGCTTCCCTGATCTTGGCCTCAACGTCGACTTGGTACTCGTTGCGTAGTTTGCGGGCCCGCGCAGCGCCGGGCTGGACCCAGATGGCCCGCGGCCCGACATCCGTGCCGGTATGGCCGTAGCACTTGAAGCTCTTCGGGTCGGCCTTCTCGAACTCCTCCGGGCTATCGTAGGTGGCCTCCGATTCCTGGCCGTCGGCGTCGACGGTGGTCACGTGAATCTTGCCGTCCGGGCCGCTGGTTATCGTTGTGACGTTGCCGTTTTCGTTGATCTGCACGGTGACCTGAGCTTCTGTGGTGCATGAACTGCTGGAGCTGCTACTCGACCCTGGTTGGACGTACACATCGAGGTCCTTCCCGAGTTTGCCGAGCAGTTGGTCGCAGCCGTCGAGCTTGAGTTGCAGGTCCATGTCCAAAGCATCGAGCTTGCCGAGCATCCCAGACAGACCCTCCAGGTGGCCGAGATCCTCCATGACCCAGTTCCCATCGGGATCGGCGCGGAGCGTCAGGCCGCGCATGTTGACGGAGTCTTTGAGCAAGGTCTCCTCCGGCTCGTCATACATCATGCGCAGATCGATGGTGACGGGGGCCGAGGCGGGAGTGATGTTGAGCTTCTGCTTCCGCCCGCCGCGCAGCACTGTGATCGTGGCCATCTGCCCTGCTTCCGCGGCGGCGGCGGCGGTTGTGAGATCCTGGGGCGAATCGATGGTCTGGCCGTCGAACGCGACAATAACGTCAAAACGCTCGAGCCCGGCCTGTTCGGCGGGGCTGTCCTCGACGACGTTGACGATCATCACGCCGTCTTCGCCGACATGGGCCGCCAGCGGAGCGGGAATCGGGCTGATGCGGACTCCGATGTAGGCTTTCTGCTGATCGCCGGGCCCGCTCGTCGTGATGACGAAGTTCTTATCCTGGTCGCCGGTGGCAAGGCACAACGCCGGGCCGCCGATTGCGTAGTACGACGCATTGCCCTGCGGGTTGTCGTCGTCGGACAGGATGACGGTCTTGATTCGGACCTCGGATTCCTCGCCGTCCTCGTCGTCGGTGTTGAAGTAGATGACATGCGGCTGCCCGCCGTCTTCATCTTCATCCATAACAATGGTCTTGACGAGAGCCTGTGGGTCCGAGCACGCGTGGCCGCCGGTGGGGAGGCATTTGAGGATCTTCTGCGGGTCTGGGCAGCAGGCGCCGCCGGCACCGATTGTTTTGATGATGACTTGCTCGCCGCACCCTGGTTTGCCGCTGGCGGGGAGGCACTTGAGGCTCTTCTGCGGGTCTGGGCAGCAGGCGCCGTCTGCACCGATTGTCTTGATGATGACCTGTGGCTCAGAGCCCTTCTTGCCGCCGCCGGTGGGGAGGCATTTGAGGCTCTTCTGCGGGTCTGGGCAGCAGGCGTCGCCGCCGGAGAGCTGCTTGAGCAATGTCTGCAAGCCGGGGCCGCAGTCGACTTGCGAACCGTCGGCCTCGACGCGGATGACCACGGTTTGTGGCTCAGGGTCGCATCGGTCGGCGGATGCAATGGGGGCCAGCGGCGCGGCCAGCGCCAAGGCGATAATCAGCGGGATCAACATGGGGTAACTCCTGTATCGTGCGATACTCAGACTAGAAATCTCGATGAATGGCGATTCGGTGTGTGCGAACCCGATCGACCTCGATAACCAAGTAACTGCCCGGCTCGCGGCCGGGGATGACAATCCAATCACGTTGCGTACCACGAACGCCCAGTTGGGGGCGCTCGAAGCCGACGGGTAGCTCCTGAACCGCGTCGCCCGCCGGCACCAGCGGGGCGAACCACGAAGCCGCCTGTTGCGGCCGAGCGTCATGCGAGCCGGGTGCGGCCATGAACGGTTGCACCCAGGCCATCGCTGCCAGGCACGCGGCGGCTGCCACCGTTGCCAGGCGCGCCGCCGGCGACCACCAAACGCGTAGGGGTGGCCGCGCGGGGACACGATCCATGGCCGTGTGCAGGGCGGCGCCGATAGCCCGGTCGAGGTTGCTGTATTCGTCGTACAGCGCCCTGGTCTGGGGGTCGTGATCGACGAGGTTGTCGAGCAGTTCACGCTCCTGGGGGCTGCACTCATCGTCCAGGCAGCGCGATATGAGGTGTTCCAATCGTTCAGATTCGCGACTCATCGTTCAACCCTGCCTTGCAGCATCTCGCGCAGCAACCGCCGCGCTCGGGCCAGTCGGGTTTCGACCGTTTCAACTGACAGACTCATGACCTCGCCGATCTCCGCATAGCTCCAATCTTCCAGGTGCCGCAGGACGAAAGGCTCGCGGTAGATCGCCGGTAGCGATTCCACTGCTTGCCGCAACGTCTGTTGCAGCTCACCACTGACCACGATGCGCTCCGGCCCAATCGGTCTCCGATCGGGCCTCGGGGCCTCCTCGAAGCGCCCCAGAGCATCCTTCCGGCGACGATCTGACATACAAGCGTCGATCGCCGCGTTCCGGGCAACCGTGTACAGCCACGAACGCAGCCGCCGAGTGTCCTGAAGCGTCTCGAGCCGCTCCCACACGCGTACCCAGACCTGCTGGGCGATGTCGTCCACCAGGTCGATCCGACCGGTGACGGCATAGATTGCGCTACGCACCCAGGCGGCGTGTTGGCGTACCAAGCGGTCCGCCGCTCCGCGATCACCCTGGCGCGCCTCGGCGACCAACCGTCGCATGCACTCGGCGTCCACTATTGCGCTCGTCATTACACCCGTATCAGACGGGCCGGCCGGGCCAGGTATGGCAGAATCCGGGCAGAAAAAGCTCTGCGACCCAGGATTGTGACCGTCCGCGGCCACGAATGCCCACCTTGGCCTCTAAGCGCCGATAACTTACCATCTTCGAGCCCACTATGGCGACCGACCCTGACGGAGAAGACAATATGCCTGCCTTGCCACGAGTGCTGAACGAGTTGCTGAGCCTGCCGACCGCCGCGTTCATGGAATCCGCCGTCATCGACTACGTGCGCTGCGCCTGTGGCAGACTACCCGGCGTAGCGCTCAAGACCGACCGCTACGGCAACGTCCTGGCGCACTATCGCCGACAGCCTGGGAATATCACGCCGGTGGCACTGGTTGCCCACACCGACCACCCCGGATTCGTGTCGATCAAGATGGTTGCCGATCGGATCGTGCGCGCGGAGTTCCGGGGCGGCGTTCGGCCGGAATACTTCGCCGGTAGCCGGGTCCGGTTCTGGTGCGACGGGCGCTGGGTCCGGGGGCAGGTGCTGAAACTGACCAAGACGCTACCGCCGGCGGTTCGCGGCGGTCCGCGTCGCCCGCAAGAGGCCCACATCCGTGTCAGCCGACCGGTTCCGCCCAATACACTCGCGATGTGGGATTTGCCGGAGCCGAAGCTGGCCCGCGACAAGGTCACAGCTCGCGCCTGCGACGACTTGGCCGGCGTGGCGGCGCTCATAGAGCTGCTACAGCGGCTCAGCAAGCAGCGTACACGCGGCGAGGTCTACTGCCTGTTCACACGTGCCGAAGAGGTCGGCTTCATCGGCGCAATGGGCGCCGTCAAGACGCGGATCATCCCCAAGCGCGTGCCCGTCATCTCGATCGAGACCAGCAGCACGTTGCCCACCGCTCCGGTCGGCGGCGGGCCGATCATCCGTGTCGGCGATCGGGTCCGCGTCTATACGCCCGACCTGATCGACTTCTGCGTGCGGGCTGCCCAAGGCCTCGCCCAGAGCAAACGCAAGTTCCAATACCAGCGCAAGCTGATGGACGGCGGGATGTGCGAAGCCGTACCGTTCGGCCTCGGCGGCTACGCGGTCTGCGGCATCTGCCTGGCCCTGGGCAACTACCACAACATGGACACCAAACGCAAGAAAATCGCCAGCGAATTCGTCAGCCTGGCCGACTGGCACGGGATGGTTGACCTGTTCGAGGCCCTCGTGCTGGATTCAGAAGGCCCCAGCGCGCGTGACGACTCGCTCGCCAAGCGGCTTGATGGCCTGTTCGAGGGCAGCGAACACCTGCTGCTAGCGTGATGCTGATTGTCGAAGACCGGTCTCACCGGCGCGCTTGGGTGGGGCGCCGGGGGGCGGTATAGTAGCCGATCTTATGAGCGATCAAATAGACGACCGACGAGCGAAGTTGGACAAGATCCGCGAACTGGGGGTCAGCCCTTATGGCGGCCGGTTTCCGGATGTGACCGCCAATGCCGACATTCGGACGGCGGCCGAGCAGCGGGCGATCGAGCCCGGGCAGATTCTGGAAGACCCCGAGGCGGATTTCCGGGCCGCCGGCCGCGTGCGGCTGTGCCGGATCATGGGCAACCTGATCTTCCTGACTGTTCGCGACCGCAGCGGCGAGTTGCAGTTTGCGCTGAGTAAGAAGATGGTCCCCGAGACCTTCAAGGTTGCCAAGCTGCTTGACCTGGGCGATATCATCGGCGTCGAGGGGCGGATCGGCCGGACCAAGACTGGCGAGCTGACGCTGTGGGCGACCTCTTTCACGTTGCTGAGCAAGGCCTTGCGCCCGCCGCCGGAGAAACGTCTGGGGCTCACGGACATCGAGGCTCGTTATCGCCGGCGGTACGTGGACCTGTACAGCAACCCTGAGTCGCGCGAGGTCTTCATCCAGCGGGCGAAGATCATCGACCATGCTCGCCAAGTCCTGCGTGATCGTGGTTTCATCGAGGTCGAGACGCCGGTCTTGCAGCCGATGTACGGCGGGGCGGCGGCGCGGCCGTTCATGACGCACCACAACACGCTCGACATGGACCTCTACCTGCGGATCAGCCCGGAACTGTACCTGAAGCGTTGCCTGGTTGGCGGGCTGGAGCGGGTGTACGAGATGAGCCGGTGCTTTCGCAACGAGGGCATCAGCCCGCGGCATAACCCGGAATTCACGATGCTCGAGCTGTACCAGGCTTATGGCGACTACCACGACATGATGGACATCACCGAGGCGATCATCAGCGGGGCGGCACGCGAGGTGATCGGTTCGACGAAGATCGGGTTCGGCGACGTGGAGATCGACTACGCCACGCCCTGGCCGCGGCGGAAGTACGCCGACCTGTTCGCCGAGCATGTTGGGTTTGCGATGAGCGATATCGAGCAGGTTCGGGCGCGGGCTCGCGAACTGAAGATCGAGGAGCACAAGCACGATGACGCGGTCGTGGTGAACGCGCTGTTCGAGCACTACGTCGAGTCGCACCTCATCAACCCGACGTTTGTGGTCGATTATCCGGCCCCGCTGTGCCCGCTGACCAAACGTGATCCGGATGACCCCAACGTGGCGCTGCGGTTCGAAGTGTTCATCAACGGCATGGAGTTGGGCAACGCCTACTGCGAATTGAACGACCCCGATGTGCAGCGCGAGACGCTTGGAAAGAAACTGCGTGGCGAAGAGGGCGAGACGATGGCGGTGATGGACGAGGATTTCGTCGAGTCGCTCGAATGCGGCATGCCGCCCGCCGGCGGGTTAGGAATCGGGATGGATCGGGTGGTGATGCTGTTGACGGGCAGCACGAGCATCCGCGACGTAATCTTGTTCCCCTTGCAGCGGCCATCCCCAGTAGGAGGCTCTTCCGGGCTTTCCGAAAACCGCCAAGACGCCAAGACGCCAAGACACCAAGAGTGAATAAGATGATCGTGGGGGGATCGATCCCCGACGCCATGGTCGGTTCGGGCTTCCTGGAGGCCATGCGCACGGCGCAACCCAAGGCTCCTACCATGCTTTGCCGCCTTGGCGTCTTGGCGTCTTGGCGGTTAGAGTCTCCCGAACGATCCGAAATCCTAGACCGCGAGCCCCGTGAGCCGTGTATAAACTCTTTCTGACTCTTCGCTATCTGCGCAAACGCCGGATTGCATATTTTGCGATTGCGGCGGTGATGCTGTGTACGGCCATGGTGCTGATCGTGATGTCGGTCATGGGTGGGTTTCTCGATCAGCTCAAGGTCAAGGCCCGTGGGCTCCTGGGCGACCTGATCGTTGACAACCGCATTTACGGCGGCTTCCCGTTGTACGAGGAGTTCATCGCCGACATCTCGAATTGGCCCGAAATCGAGAAGGCCACGCCGGTGCTGTATTCGTTCGGGCTGCTGAACTTCCACGGCACGGCGCAGACGCGGCCGGTGCGTGTGGTCGGCGTGCGGCTGGATGATGTCTACGCGGTGAACGCATTCAAGGACGGGCTGTACTACGAGAAGTACTACCCGGGCACGACGCACTTGGGTGAACAGCGGCAGCCACTGTGGGGCTTGCGGCCGGGCGATGAGCCGATCGAACTGCGCGGCGACGACGGTCGGTTAATCGGTTACGGCTTGCCGCCGGTGTTGCCGGAGAAGTATCGGGAGGCGTTGGAGCGAAGCTGGTCAGCCGGGATTCGGGACACGGAGTCACCGACTACGGAGTTGGTGCGCGTGTTGCGTGATGCCGGCCTGCCGGAGTTGGTTGGCGAGTATGGGCAGGCGGAAGGCACGCGTGGACCGCTGGGGCCACCGGCGGCTCCGCGAATGGACGGCGATCTGCTGCCAGGGCTCATTATCGGACGCGACATTGTCGCCCAGCGCTTGCCCGACGGGAAGTACAGGCGCTATATGCACAGCCCGCGTGGCTGTATGTTGACGGTAACGCTGTTGCCGGTGAGCGTGCGCGGCAAGATCGTTGACACGCCGCAGCAGCAGCCGCTTCGCTATGCGGACGATTCGCGCACGGGCATATACGAGATCGACTCGAAGCACGTGTACTGCGAGTTCGATCTCCTGCAGAAGCTGCTGTACATGGACGAGGCCGAACGTGTTGATCCGGAGACCGGCGAGACCATCGGCGTGGTGCCGGCGCGGTGTTCGCAGATTCAGATCAAGATCGCTGCCGGGGTCGAGCCATATGAACTCGCTCGCCGACTGACCGAACACTATCGCGGTTTCATGGCTGATCCACGTTTTCGCTTGGGGCTGGATGAACTGCACCTGGTCGAGTACATCGATGTACTCACGTGGGAGCAATCACAGGCGCACATCATTGCTCCGGTCGAGAAGGAGCGGCAACTGGTGACGATTCTGTTCGCGATCATCTCGCTGGTCGCGGCGCTGCTGGTGCTGTGCATTCTGTACATGATCGTGCTCCAGAAGACGCGGGACATCGGGATCGTCAAGAGCATCGGCGGATCGTCGGCGGGTGTGGCCGCGATCTTCCTGTCGTACGGGGCGGCGGTCGGGCTGGTGGGGAGCGTGCTGGGGCTGATCGGCGGCTACTACTTCGTGATCCACATCAACGACATTCAGGATTGGCTGACGGCGATTAATCCGACCTGGCAGGTCTGGGACCGAGCCGTGTACTCGTTTGACGAGATCCCCAGCACTGTGCGCAGGGGCGACATGATCGTCGTGTTCATCGCCGCGGTCATCGCCTCGACCCTCGGCTCACTGCTGGCGGCGTGGCGGGCCGGCGCGATGCAGCCGGTGGAGGCGCTGCGCCATGAATAGGCCCCTGTTGGTCGCCGAGGGAATCGAGAAGACCTACCGCATGGGCCGCGTGGAGCTGGAGGTTCTGTGCGGCTGCGACCTGAGCGTTGCGGCCGGCGAGTTCGTCGCGATCATGGGCAAGTCCGGCAGCGGGAAGAGCACGCTGTTGCACATTCTGGGAGCGCTGGACGTGCCGCAGGGCGGGCAGGTGTTGTTTCGCGGAACGCCGGTGTTTGCCCCGCCCGAAAAACGCATGTTCTGGGCCAACGCCCTAGATATTCTCTCGCCATTCGAGCGGCGGCGAAATTGGATGCGATGCCACGACTTCGGCTTCGTGTTTCAGTTCTATCACCTGCTGCCCGAGCTTAACGTGCTGGAAAACGTGCTGCTGGCGCGCATGATCGGGGTATCGACGTTGAAGTGGCTGGGGCAGCGCGGCGCGGCGCGGGCTGACGCGCTGGATGTGTTGACGCGCGTCGGGCTGGGCGAGCGCCTCAAACACCGGCCCAGCGAGTTGTCGGGCGGCGAGCGGCAGCGAGTCGCGATGGCCCGGGCACTGGTGCATCGGCCGGAGATACTGCTGGCGGACGAACCGACCGGGAATCTCGACGCCGAGGCGGGGGGCGAGTTGATGGCCCTGCTCAAGGGCATGCACGCGGAGGGCCAGACGGTGGTGCTGGTTACGCACGATCCGGGCGTGGCCGCCCAGGCGGACCGAACACTGGTGCTGGAAGGCGGGCATCTGCGGCCGGCGTAGCAGTTCGCCGCAGAAGTCGGATCGCCCCGGGAGACGTAGCGGCCGACCTCCGAGTCGGCCGTCGAGTGCGGAAAGAACAGCCGCTGACGAGCACGGCCGGCTCGGAGGTCGGCCGCAGCAGGACTTCTGCGGCGGACTGGTAGGCTGGCGG
>CAZUCH010000003.1:0-25015 GCA_964619045.1 uncultured Planctomycetales bacterium
GGACTCACGCACGCCGTACGTCGCGCACTACTCCGGGGAAGACGCGGGCCAGATTGCGCACTACATGCTCCGCTGGGTCACGACGACCGGCGAAAAGGGACCATGGAGCGAAACGGCCTCGGCGACGATCGGGGCTTAGTTACCGAACTGCTTGGCCGCTCCCTATTCTGTTTAACCGCCAAGACGCAAAGACGCCAAGACGCGAAAGGGGATTGTTATTGGAGGGCTGACGACAGGATTCAAGGGTCCACGGATTCAACGATCGCAGCGACGCGCCCGCCGGTTCGCTTGAATCCTCGATCCTGACCTTGGCGTCTCGGCGTCTTTGCATCTTGGCGGTTGAAGTCCCCCGGAAATGCCAGATGAACCAGAGAAGCGGCTCAACCCTCGGCGATGAATCGCGATTCGGTGTTGAGCATCAACTTCAACGCCTCGTCCGCTTCATCGACATCGCGCAGTTCATTGGCCAGGTCCGTGCTGAACATCATCGCCAGCCGCGCCAAGATGCCCAGGTGCTGTCGCTCGTCGGTGGCACATACCAACACGAAAATGTCCGTCAGCCCGCCATCAGGAGCGCCAAACGGTATCCCCGCCGGCACGCGCGCCACGCACACAATCGGCTCGGCGGTCGCATACGGCAATGGCCGACGGGGGTGCGGAAACGCGATCCCGTGCGGCAGGGCTGTCGGGGCCAACGCCTCGCGCTCCAAGACTGCGTCGACGATCTCTCGCGCGTCGTACACCAGCCCCGTCCGCTCAGCCAGCTTCACCAGCTCACGCAGCACCGACGCCCGGGACTTGGCGGCCAACGACATTTCGACCCCTTCGGGTGCCAGGTAGGCCCCGATGACGCGGTCCTCCCCGTCGTCGCGCATCGCCAACTCGAGGTTGCGGACATGCTTCTGATCCAGAGCGTGCATCTCGCGCTGCAGCCAGTCCAGCATCTTTCCCCGGTTGAACCGCCACGCGCCCGCGATCATCCGCCCCGGCAGCTTGCCCCGCTCCGCCCACCGCTGAACCACGCGCGCATCCATCCCAATGTGGCGCGCGAGTTCCTCTAATGTCATATTGCGATACGGCATAGTACACCTGCACGGGCTCCACTCGTAATATCGGCCCTCAGGCACGCAACTGAAACACCCTTTGCGACTTATGAGCAACGCGAGGCCGGCCTGTCGACCGCCCCGCAACTGCATGGCGTCTAGAACCGGCCCAGCCCCCGCAGGTAGCCCAGCGACTCCGCCACCCTATCGCACACCAGCCGCTCGGTCTTGATCTCCCCTTCCACGCCCTCAAGTTCCAGCGTACAGGGTCCATCGAAGCCTGCTTCGTCGAGCACCTTGAACACGCCCGCGAAGTCCACCACGCCGCGCCCTAGAGCCGGGAAGTTCCACTCCCGATAACCACCGCCTGTGTCCTTCAGATGCACCGCCGCGACGTACCGTACGATCGGCCGCAGTTGCTCGACGCTATCCACGTTGTGGTTATAGAAGTAGACGTTGGCCGTGTCGTAGTTCACACGCACATTCGGGTGATCCACGGCCTCCATCGTCGCCAGCGTCACCTCCGCATTGGAAGCCAGGTCGGGATGCGTTTCCATCACGATCGTGACCCCTCCCGCGGCTGCAACCTCACCTGCCGCCCGTAGCCGGGCATACGCCGTCTCCAGCGGCGTCTCGTCTGCCCGAACCGACACGAACAGCAAACTCGTGCCCAATGCGGCCAGGATCGGCATCTGCCGCTCGATCCGTTCGGCAATATCCGCTCGGCGAATGTCGCAGTCCCCGTGCAGCGTGCTGGCCGTCAGCCCATAACACTCAAGCTCGGCCTTCACGCCGTCAACCTCATCCTGGCACGGCAGCTCAATCTCCACGTGCCGAATGCCAAGCCCGGCCAAATGCGCGAACGCCAACGGCTCAAACGGCGCATAGCTGCGCCAACGGCAGGCAATGATGTTCTTGCCCATCACACGCCTCGCGGCGAAATCCTGGCTCGGATGCTAGTCCAGAACCTGCGTCACCAGGTACACGACTCCGCCCGCTGTAACCACGTTGGCCAGCGAGCTAACAATCAGCGACGTCTCGGTGCAGGCCGGTGTCTGTAGCAGCATCGCGCCACACAGCACGGCCAACGCCGTTCGCTTCCAGGGGAACTTACGCATGTCGGTTTTCCTCTTGTTGGGGCCGGTCGCTTACGCTTCCGGTTCTGTTCTGGGGCCGGTCGCTCATGCTTCCGGCTCTGATAGTGGGCGATTCTCGCCCGATCCGCGGCCACAGGCCGCATACAGAAGATCAACTATTGTCGCTTAAACACCGTTCGTCAACCGGCGCACGCCTTGGCTCGCCGGCGATATGATGGCTCCCCTATCCTCGCCTCTGCTCCTCGTACCACTTCACGGTCAGCGGCACACCCTCCTCATACGTGACCGTCGGCTGCCAATTCAACATCTTCCGCGCCTTGCCGGCTGAGAAGTAGGAGCGCCGCCCCATCAGCCACACCGCGTAACGCGTTACGAATGGTGGCTTCTTCCGCCCAAACATGTGACCCAGGCATTCCAGCACGAATCCCACGAAATACGCCGCCCGATACGGGGCGTGCCGTTTCACCGGCGGCGCGCCGATCGACCGCGCCAGCAGGTCAAAGTACTCCTGCTGAGTGATCGCGCCATCGTTGCTGCAATTGAACGCCTCGCCATTGCAATCCGCCCGACCGGCGACCTCGATCGCCGCCTCCGCGATGTTTCCCGCATAGACCACATTCAGCCGGTTGTCACCCGGCCCCAGAATCTTGGCTTTGCCGTTTGTGATCATGTCATGCAGCCGGGCGATCGTTGTGCGATCGCGCGGCCCATATATCCACGCCGGCCTGATAACGGTCAGTTCGATCCGACCGGCCTTGTGGGCCGCCCATACGATCCGCTCCGCCTCCACCTTCGACCGGCTGTAGTACGCCCACTTGTACAGCTTGTAGCCCAGCTCGAAGGTCTCATCGACGCGTATGTCCTTGGTGTGGTAGCCGTACGTGCTGATCGAGCTGATATGCACGAACCGCCGCACGCCGGCGCCGACGGCCGCTTCGACCATGTTCCGAGTTCCGTCGATCGTGATGCGCTGGAAATCCTCCCACGGACCCCAGTCGCCGACCTTGGCCGCCGAGTGATAGACCGCATCCACGCCCGCGCAGGCCCGCGCCAGCGACTCCGGATCGGTGATATCACCCTCGACCAGCTCCACGCCCTGCGTCTTGAGCCAAGAGCAATCACTGCCGGCCCGCACCAACGCGCGAACTGGCATGTCACGCTTACGTAATTGCTCGACAATATGGCTGCCGAGCAACCCCGTCGCACCGGTTATCAGATTCACGCCATCCATCCACTTCTGCCGCCCGAGCGGCTACCGTGCCCGCTTCAACATCGCCAGCGCCTGGTCCGCGATCTGCGCCGCGCTCACGCCGCAATACTCCAGCACGTCGTCCGGCGTCAGCGTGGACTTCGGGATACGCTGGCAGCAGAGCGTCTCGACCCGCGCCACGCCACGCCGGGCCGCCACCTGCGCCACGACGGCCCCCAATCCGCCGCCGTAGTTGTCCTCGACGACCAATGCCCGGCCGCCGGCCCGCTGCAGGGCCTCGGCCAGCCGCTCCTCGTTGATCGGCAGCGAGTAGGCATCGATGACCACGGCCCGAATGTTCTGCTTGGCCAAGGCGTCAACCGCCTTGAGGACCTCGTGTACCATGTACCCCGCAGTGACAATCGCCAGGTCGTCGCCGCTGCCAAGCACGCCGAATCCGCCCGGCTCGAAGGTCGTCTCGGGGGGGTATAGCAGCGCTACGTCGGGTCGATGCGTCCGCATGTAGCACATGCCCTTCAGCCCGACCATCAGCCGCGTGAGGTGATAAGCCGCCACCGCGTCGGCCGGCTGGAAGTACCAGCACAACGGGTTTTCACGATCATCGCCTCGTACGGCCGTGTACGACGTGAAGAACGCCACGTCCACCAGCCCCATCTGGCTGGGGCCATCCGACGCCAGCGAGATGCCGGCGTGCGAACCCACGATCTTGAGGTTGGCCCGCGAGATGTTGGCCATTTCGATCTGGTCGAAGCCGCGCGAGATGAACTTGGCGAACGAGTTCGCGAACGGGATGTACCCGCCCGCCGACAGCCCCGCCCCGGCCGAGATCATGTTCTGCTCGGCGATTTTGCACTCGAAGAACCGATCCGGATAGGCCTTGGCGAACATATTGGCGAACGTCGAGTTGCTGACGTCGCCATCCAGCGCCACGACCTGCGGCACCAATGCTCCGGCCGCCTTCAAGGCCGCCCCATACGCCCGTCGGGTGGACAGTTTGCCCTTATCCAGAGCCGCCCCCAAACCGGCCACCTCCATCGCCGTAGCGAACGCCGGCCACTCCGCTTCACGCGGATCAACGCGCTTACAACCGCCGCTTTCCTCCGGCGATTTCGGACCGCTAAGCTCGCCGCCGGCGGCGAACCTCTCAACGGCCCGATCCAGTGACGCATTGGCTCCATCTAATTCCTTTTCTTTCAATGGCTTACCGTGCCAGTTGCCATCGAGTAGCCCATCCACGCCCCACCCCTTGACGGTACGGGCCACGATTGCCACCGGCTGCTCCGCCCCGTCGACCCGATCCAGAGCCGCCATGATCGCATCAGGGTCGTGCCCGTCGATGTCCTGAACGTCCCAGCCGAAGGCCGTCAGTTTCGCCACCAGCCGTTCGGCCGACTGCTGGTCTGAGACGTTGGCCGCCTGCCCCTCGCCATTGGCGTTGAAAATCGCGCAGACGTTCGTCAGCCCATGATCGACGATGAAGTCCGCCGCCTCCCAGATCTGCCCCTCGCGTGACTCCCCGTCCCCGATCAGCGCGTACACCCGCCGTTGCGAGCCATCCAGCCGCGCACCGAGTGCCAGCCCCGCCGCCACGCTCAACCCCTGCCCCAGACTCCCCGTGGCCGCGTCGAAGAACGGCATCCCCTCGGCGGGATTCGGGTGCCCGTCGAGCACGCTGTCCCGCGTCCGAAGCTGATCCAGTTCGTTGACGGTCAACGTCGCCGGAGCCGAGCGGTCGCGTCCCACCGCGGCCCCCAAATCAGCGAGCGCCGCATAGATTATCGGCACCGCGTGTCCTTCCGAGAGCACCAGTCGATCGCCGCCTGGGTGCCATGGATTGGCCGGGTCGAAGCGCATCTGATGGTACATGAGCACCGTGGCGATGTGTGCCAGCGACAGTGCGCTCGAGGGATGTCCCGAGCCGGACTTCGCCGTCATCCGCACCGCCAACTTCCCCAGTTCCGCCGCCTTCAGGTGAATCGCCGCCGCTGAACTCATAAGCCACGCTCCCGTAATAGCTGGTAGGGTTGCCGTAGAAGAAGGCGATAATCTATGCTAGCGGCGCGGCGCGGGCAAGGCCGCCTCCGTGTTTGACCGCCCCCGCCCCCGCCGCTAGGCTGCCGTGAGTGTGCGATCGCCCGAGAATCGGTCGCGAATAGCCCCCGGGCTCTGTCCGGGACATCTAAGGCGAACCCGGCCACCTGGACGAGCCCGTGACCAAGAAGAAGCCCGCGACCGCCAGCAACACCATCAGCCACAAAGAGCCGTGGACCGAGCAAGCCGCCTCGTTCATCGGCTTCTTCATCTACCTGTTGGTCCTCAAGAGCTTCTTTCTGCCGCTCTTCATCATTCCCACCGGATCGGAAGCTTCGACGCTATTGGGCCAGCACGCCGTGAACGCCTGCCCGAATTGCGGCATTGAGTACGCCGTCAACTGGTCCCCACCCGGCCCCGGCGGGCATCCAGACAGCGTCCAGTGCCCCAATTGCCGCTGGCGGCAGTACAGCAAACCGGCCCGCGGACTGGCGCCCGACGAAATCCTCACTCACAAACTGCGCCCCTCCGCCGGCGATCGCATCTTCGTCCACGGCTGGAACTTCGCAAAACCATGGCGAGACATGGACGGCTTCGGACCGCAGCGCTGGGACACCATCGTCTTCAAAGTCCCACGGGACGGCCAAACCAACTACATCAAACGGCTTATCGGGCTGCCCAACGAGAAAATCGAGTTGATCGACGGCGACCTGTTCGTAAATGACCAGGTCGCCCAGAAGACCGCCGACGCGCAACGGTCCCTATGGGTTCCCTACTACAACCACGACTATCCGCCCCAGCGATCATCCGTCCGCGCCGACTACCACCCCCGCTGGGTCGCACTCGACGGGCAAGGCCCATGGCAGGGTCTCGAGACCCGCGCCACTCGCTTCGACGGCCTCGACCAGCCCCGCGGCGCGATCCAATTCCGCACCGACCCGCACGATCCTCCTACCCGGCCCGCGCGAATCGAGGATGTCTACGGCTACAACGACCCGCGCCACGAGCTACAACGCGTCCGCGACATTCGACTCTCGGCCGAAGTCGACATCAACGCCGCTGGCGACGACGGCTACGTCGAACTCTCCATGACCAACGGGCAGCACCAGTTCTTCGCCCAACTGTACCCCGACGGCCGACTCCTGCTGCAACACACGCTCGACGGTCAATCGCAGCGCGAGACCTGGAGCCAGCGCCGCCTGCCGCCGCTCGACACCCCGGTCCGGATAGCTCTGGCCCACATCGACGGCACCGTCCGCGTTGAGATCAACGGCGACCCCGAGCCGGCCCTCTCGTCAACCGCCGAGCAGTACGCCTTCACGCCGGCCGCGGCCCGCGCACGCTCCAACTGGCGGCAGTCGCCCGATCTATGTATCGCCGCCGAGCACGTCCGCGCCACTTTCCGCCATCTGCTAATCGAACGCGACGTCCATTACACCAACGCCGGCCGCCAGGCGGATGCCTCGGGCTATGGCACCCAAGGTCGGTGTATCCAGCTCGGTCCCGACGCCTACTTCGCATTGGGCGACAACAGCCCCAACAGTCAGGACTCGCGCTATTCGTTCGCCCGCTCCGACGCCACCGCCGCCGGACCCCATCTCAGCGCCGCCACCAAGAGCGGCGAGTATCAGCTCGGCACCGTGCCCGGCGACCAGATCATCGGCAGGGCTTTCCTTGTCTACTGGCCAGGAACCCTGCCGCTGCTGTCCGAAGACGCCCGGCCAAGCCTCCTGAGTCGCCTACCCCTGCCCCGATCTCGGCCGCATCCGCTGGATCCGATGACTCCGCGCCACCATTCTCGCACAGCAACCACACGCTCGAGCGTCGGGCGAGCCATCGATGTCACCCAGACCGTGCTAACCGGCTTGATCCTGGCCTTCATCTTCCGCGCTTTCATGATCGAGCCCTTCACCATACCAACCGGCTCGATGGCCACCGCTCTGCTCGGCGCCCACGCCACAGAGGTCTGTCCGGCCTGCGGCTGGCAGTACGATTTCGCCCCCCAACGCTACGACAACACCAGCCCCGGTTTCGTCTGCCCGCCCCGTATCATCTGCCCCAACTGCCAACTCACCGTCGAGCCCATCGCCGAGCAGACCGTACCACGCGCCGGCGACCGCATCATCGTACACAAGTGGCTCTACGCCCTCGGCGGCCCTTTTGCGCCCAGGCGCTGGGATGTGGCTGTATTCCGTGATCCCGCCCACCCCCAACTCCACTACATAAAACGCCTCGTCGGCCTCCCCGACGAGACAATCGAAATCATCGACGGCGACCTCTTCATCGATGGTCGCATCGCCCGAAAGCCCACGTCAGTGCAGCGCGCCCTATGGTCGATCGTCTTCGACCAAGCCCACATCGCACCAGAGTACACCTCTTCCGGACATTTGCCACGCTGGGTCGCGGCCCCACTCCCAGCCCAAACCAGCGGCGGCTGGTCCGGCATGAACACTCGCCTGATCCACTACGACGGGCTCGACAACATCCCTCGCACACTCTCCTTCAACCCCGATACCGCCCGCGAGTACATGCTTGATCTGTCGGGATACAACCGCCGATCATCAGGCGAATTCGTCGGCGACATCCGTGTAAGCGCCGCCCTCACGCTCGAAGCCGGCTCCGGCAATTGCCGGCTCGAAATCGCCCGCCGCCCCCGACGCTTCTACGCCGACCTCGACACCGACGGCACGGTCAGGCTAAGCGCCGCGCCATACGACGCCTCCGCCTCCGAGGCCCTTCTCGCCACGCGCAAACTGCCCCCACTGGCCGCGGGACGCACGATCACCGTCGAGTTTGCCCATGTTGACTATCGAGTCTCGCTGAAGATCAATGGCCGACAACTCCTCACCACCACCGACGCCGACTACTACCCTGTCCTCGAAGATCTCCGCCGCGCGCGCCGCGCACTTCCCACACGCGTCCGGATCACGGCCCGCGACCTACGCCTGACGCTCGGTCGCCTGCGTATCGACCGCGACGTCCACTACACCTGCAAGCCACGCCAAACTCTACGTGCCGGCACCGGCACCCCCTTTCAACTTGCCGCCAACGAGTACTTCGTGCTCGGCGACAACAGCGCCGACAGCCACGACAGTCGTGAATGGCACGCCGCCGGCCCCCATCTGCCCGCCGATTATCGTCTGGGAACCGTACCGGCCAATCAGATTGTCGGCCAAGCCGCTTTCGTGTATCTTCCCGGCTTATTGCCGTTGGACAAGAGCGGCCGGTGGTTCGTGCCCGACCTGGGGCGGACCCGCTTCGTGCGTTAAGCCGTGCGCCGGGTCCAGAGCCAGCTTAGGGCGAGTTGTCAACAAGCGAGACCCACAGAAATGGGCGTCCTGAACAGCTCGAATTCGACCCCGCAACCGGTTACGGACCGGAAACCAGCCAGCCAGCCGCCTGGCGACTACTCATGACCATAACATACTGGAGCATATGAAGATGCGCTTCTACCACTGCTCAACTACCGCAACCGGTGCGGCGTGACCGGTACGCGTTCTCCCGCGCTCTCGCCATCTTCCCACTGCGCCATGACTTACGTACTTCTGCACAGATTGTCCACAAATCCTGACCACCAAGCTCTGGGGCTCGCCTGATGCTGCTTGAGGCCGATAAACTTGTGAAATCCTACGGCGGCCGAACCGTCGTAAACCGCGTAAGTTACAACGTTCGGGAGCGCGAGATTGTCGGCTTGCTCGGCCCCAACGGAGCCGGAAAAACGACCAGCTTTCGCATCACCGTCGGCATGATCACGCCCGAAGGAGGAACAGTCCGCTTCGACGGCGCCGACGTCACGGCCCTACCGATGTACAAACGCGCTCGCAGCGGCATGGGCTATCTCTCCCAAGAGCCCAGCGTCTTCACCCGACTGACAGTCGAGCAGAACCTCATGGCCATCTGCGAGACCATGCACTTCACCCGCAAGCAGCGAAAACAGCTCGTCGAGGGATTGCTCGACCAATTCGGACTCACCACCGTACGCCGCAACCTCGCCAAGCGAATCTCCGGCGGCGAGCGCCGCAAGCTCGAAATCGCCCGAGCAATGATCACCAAGCCGAAGCTCATTCTGCTGGACGAGCCATTCAGCGGTGTGGATCCAATCGCCGTCGAGAGCCTGCGCAACGAAATCGTACGCCTGCGCGAGCAGGGCATCGCCATTCTGCTCACCGATCACAACGTCCACGAGACGCTCAAGGTGACCGACCGCAGCTACGTCATCCACAAGGGAAACGTAATCTGCTCCGGCACCCCCGCGGAACTCATCAACGACACGCGCGTCCGCGAAACATATCTGGGCGACACCTTCCGGGGCGATGAATTCGACGTCTAGACGCCCCCGGCCGGCCCCGCGACCTAACTCAAAGACATAGTTCCACGCCCAGTTGCACCGCCAACGGCGTCAGCCGCCAGAGCAATTGCCCCGCGATGTTGGCGTAGACACCCGCGAACAGATCGTCAACAAGCACTCCCCAGCCCGCGGGCAGACTCTCGGCCTGCCGAGCCGGCGGCGGCTTCAGAACGTCGAACAAGCGAAAAAGGAAAAACTGCCCCCCTACCACCAGCCCCAGGGCCCACCAGCCGGCCCCCAGCCCCACCGGCAACAGCAGCAACGACAGCCACTGCCCGGCGAATTCGTCCAGGGTGAACTGCTTCGGATCCTTACGCCCGAAGCGTGCGATCGCCCACGGTCCCCAGATGACCGACAGCCAGCTCGCTATGACGATCCCCACCAGCGTCGCCAACTCCAGGCCGATCCTCGGAAACCACCCCGAGGCCGCCCCCAACCAAACGGGAGCGAAGAGGATGACAGCAAACAGCGACCCCCACGTACCCGATGCAAACGGCGCGTGACCACTTCCAAGAACGGTGATGCAGGCCGCCTTCAACATCTCCCCACCACGAATCAAGGCCCGTCTCCGCCGGCCGAAGGTTCGTCCGGCGGCTCAACCGGCGCGCCTCCCAGAGCGGCGCTGGTCAGCAGAAAAGCCCGCGCGCGGTGAATGTACGACACGGCCGACAGCGCCGTAACGACGACCGTCAGCCAAACGCAAGCAATCCGCACCGGAGCCCACGATTCAAAGTTCCACGCAAGTTGGCACAGCACCACGCAGACGGTCGTCGACTGCACGACCATCTTGAGCTTGCCGACCCACGAGGCCCCGAATTCCTGCCCCTCGGCCTCAACGTGCGAGCGCACCCCCGACACCAGCAGTTCGCGCGTCAGAATGACCACCACCATCCACGGCTCGACGCCCGTAATATTCTCGCTGCCATCCCAGAAATGCCGGCTCGTGAAGAGCACGAACGCCCCGCAGACCATCACCTTGTCGGCCACCGGATCGAGGATCCGCCCAAAGGACGTCACCGAGTGCAGCATCCGAGCCAACAACCCGTCGAGGATGTCGGTGATAGACGCTGCCAGGAACAGCCAGAAGCAAACGATGAGCAGCCAACGCTGACTATCCAACTGCCCGGCGTCAAAGCAGGACAGCAGCGCGAAAAACACAACGGCCAGCCCTAGCCGGCCAAGTGTGATTTGATTCGGCAGGTTGATCCGCATCGTGGGGCGATCCACATCCGGCGGGAGGGGCCGTCAAAGTCGCCGCGCCGATGGACTCCGTCGTCTGCCGGCGTCCCCCGCACCGGTCACTACGGCGTGGGCGGCGAACCGTCATACGCAACAAATGGGCTTCAGGTGGCAGAGGCAGCTTGGTCAGCGGCGATGATCAACCCTGCCAGAACGACATTGAGGAATTGCAGGACGAAGAACAACGAAAGCACTAAAGTCCACGACATGCTCATACTCCCGAGAATATCACTCAAACGAAACTAATATGACTCTGCCACAGAGTGTACCCCCTGAGCGCCCATTCGCAAGCGCCTCACTGATACCCAGTGCGAGGAAAACGCGCCGCGCAGGATTCGAACCTGCAACCTTTGGTTCCGTAGACCAATGCTCTGTCCAGTTGAGCTAGCGGCGCTACTTCCTACTGATGCCCGGAACTGGATTCGAACCAGCACGAGGTATTAACCTCACCAGGCCCTCAACCTGGCGCGTCTGCCAATTCCGCCACCCGGGCGGCGGGGCGAGCACCCGCTCGCACCATGCGGTCAGGCAATCTACGCCTCGGCGGCAACCGCGTCAAGAGCCGATCCGCGCCCCGTTCACCCCGAGAGCGCGTGTACCACCGCTCCCGCGACGCGAAAATACAGCACCAGCCCGCTGACATCCACGATTGTCGCCACCAGCGGAGCCGACGCGCTCGCAGGGTCCGCGCCGCAACGTCGAAGGACAAACGGCAACATCGCCCCGGCAATCGTACCCCACAAAACCACGCACAGTATGCTGATTGCCACCGCCAGCGACACCACCACCGGCGCCTCGCCCAAGCGGCTCTCGCCCAGGACACGCTGGACGACCGCGTTCCACAGCAGGGCTGCCACCATGCCCGCGCCCCCCAGCAGCGCCCCCAGCCCCAAACCAGTCAGCACCTCACGCCGAATCACGAGCCACCAGTCCCGCAGTCTGACCTCGTCCAGCGCCATGGCTCGCACGACCAGCGTCGACGCTTGCGAGCCGGTGTTGCCGCCGCAACTGATAATCAGTGGTATGAACAGCGCCAGGACGGCAAGGTCTCTGAGGCTTTCCTCGAACCGCCCCATGGCCTCGACCGTGAAGAAACCCAGTAGCAATAGAGCGATCAGCCACACACCCCGCTTCCGCATCATCCCGACAAACCCCACCTGAAGGTAGGGCGCTTCCAAAGCCTCGCTACCGCCGATCTTATGGATATCCTCGGTAGCCTCCTGCTCAACAACGTCAACGATGTCGTCGGCCGTGACGATGCCCTTCATCCGCCCCTCGCTGTCCACCACCGGCAGGCACAGCAAATCCTCATGTGCGAATACCCGGCTGACCTCCTCCTGATCCATGTCATCCGGGACTGAGACCACGTCGGTCGTTATCAGATCGCGCACAACACGTGTTGGCGACGACATCACCAGTTGCCTGAACGACACCACGCCCACCAGTCGCCGCTCGGAATCGAGCACGTAGGCGTAGTAGATGATCTCCGCGTTGCGCTCACTCTGACGCCGAAGGTAGCTGATCGCCTCACCCACCGACATATCGGCCCGCAGCCGGGCGTAACGCGGCGTCATCAAACCGCCGGCGTCGTCCTCGTCGTACTCCAGAAGCTCCGTGGCCTCTTGACGCTCGGGCGCGTCCAGCACCCCCAGTATGCGCTCCCGATCCTCGTCCGGCGCCTCCTGAACGATGTCCGCGATATCGTCCGGCGGCAGCGACCGCAACCAGCGCCGCCGATCGTCCTCGGGGAGTTCCAGCACTAGCTCGGTCTTGTCGCGCGCGCTCAGATGCGAGAAAAACTCGGCCGCATCCTCCCACGACAGCAGCACGAAGCCCCGCACCCGGTCCTCCTCAGAGAGCACCGGCCAGGCTTCCTCCAGCTCGTCGTGCGATATGTTCTCGTGTTCGATGGCCGTCATGACGCACTCACCCACCCGGTGGTTCCAGACGCACCCGCAGATACCATAACGCCCCGAGCAACGCAAGTCAGCCCGCCGGGCGCGCGGAGATTCGCCGCCGGGTGCCACTGCTCTCGAGCAGTGCGAGAGGATTCTCCGCCAAGTGCCGGGTGCCACTGCCCTTGAGCAGTGCGCTGAGATTCTCGGCCTCGCGCTTGCATTGCGGCCGCAGACCCGTGTTAATACGCCAGTGGCGCAAACAAATCAGCGGCGAGACTAATAGCGGAGTGGATCATGAAGATCGGGATTATCACGTTCACCGACGGCCGAGCGCGAATCGCCAAGGCCACCGAGCCCGATTGCCGGATGTTCCAGGAGCGGCTGGTCAGCTTCTTCAAACGCAAGAAGCACGACGTGGTCACGGCCCGCAAGATCGTCTGGAACTACGACACGGCCCGTAAGGAAGCTCAGCGCATCGCGCTGACCTATCCCGATGTCGTCGTGTTCAACTTCTGCGTCTGGTCGTTCCCCGACCTCACTGCCCAAGTCGCCAATCTGATCCCCGAAGTCCCGATACTCCAGATCGGACACGTCCTCCCGTCGCACCCAGGCTGGGTCGCGTTCTTCGCCTCGGCCGGCACGCTCGATGAGGTATCCCGCCCCTTCGGCCGCGTGCTCGGCGACATCCGCAAGCCCGACATCCAGAAGGAAGTCCTGGACTTCCTGCACCTGCACGAACCCGACCAGCGCGCCCGCGGCGAACGCGCCGCCATCCAGCTCCACGGCCAGCGCTTCGGCGAGTTCGACGGCCCCTCGATGGGCATGTACACCGGGCACATCGATCCCTCACAGTGGATGGAGCAGTTCGGTGTCCACGTCTACCACCGCAGCCAGTTGCACCTGTGGCACCTGGCCCGCAAGATCCAACCTAGCCGTGTCGAAGCCGGCCTCGCCTGGCTTGAGAAGCACTGTGCCGCGATCCACTGGGACGACGAGAAGCTCACCCCGGGCATCGAGGGCACCCTCTCGCGCCAGGTGCGGCTGTACCTCGCAACCAAGGACTTCTGCCGGCAGGAGGGGATCGACTTCTGCGGCCTCACCGGCCAACTCGATATGACCGAATGGCCCGGTCTCTGCATCACCGACGTGCCCGAGGCTCTGCTCAACGACACCGCCGACTGGGAGAACACCAAGAAGAAGCCGGTCATTTGTGCCACCGAGTGCGATGCCAACGGCGCCCTGACGATGCAGCTCATGCACCACCTCACCGGCACGCCGGTCCTGTTTGCCGACCTGCGCCACTACCACCAGAAGGAAGGCCTCTACGACCTCGTCAACAGCGGCCAACACGCTCCATGGTTCGCCAAGCGCTCCGCCGATTTCAAGCGCAACTGGAAGGAATGCCACATCCGCCCGGCCTCCGACTTCTACTTCCGCGCCGGCGGCGGGAGCGTACAGTTCTACGCCGCACCCGCCAAGGAAGTCACGTTTGGCCGAATCGTCCGCCGACACGGCCGCTTCGTGATGCACATCTTTACCGGCTCTTTCCCGAAGCTGCCGCGCGCCAAGGAAGAGCGCCTGGCAAAGCAGACCACCTACGAATGGCCCCATGCTTTCGCCAAGTTCAACATCTCCCTGGCAACGCTGCGCGACAACTACAGCAGCAATCACATTCACGCCATCATCGGCGACCATGTCGCCGCTTTGGCGGCCGCCTGCGACTTCCTCGCGATCGAGCCCGTCGTACTCTCCTGACCGGCCATAGCCAAGCTCGGAGTTCTCAGTCCGCCGCACAAGCCCCGTAGCGGCCAACCTCCGAGTCAGGCATCCCCGGACAGTACCCCGAGCGCGACAGGCTGTAGCCCAGTCCGGCGCTTGTGGCAGGCAGCTACGCCGCTTGCCGAACGCTGAAGATCACCTCGAGTGACCACAGCAACTCGCCGGCGGCGACCTGTTCAGTTCCTTCGTCATCCAGCCGCCCGAAACTCACCAATCCATCCTCATCCCCCAGCCAAATGCGGTAGCGGGGCTGCTGATCGCCACGCACACGGCACAGGACCGGCCGACCAACCCTGGCCGGCACCCCCGGTGCAACCAATACACCGTCACCGGAGACAAACATGGGCCGCATGGCGTCATCAGCCAGGCGCACGACAAAGGCCTGCGGAAAATAGTCGGCCGCCTCCCGGCTGTGCAGACAGCAACGCGCGCCACCGACATCATCCGTCATCGTCAGAACCTCGCCACGACGGCCGGCATTCGAGGCATACTTCAGCGCCGGCTCGACGACCTCGACCGCCGAGCGCTGGGCAGGGCTGTCCGCGACGGCGAAACAGGCCAGGTCGAACCCGCCCGCGTCACCACCCTCGACGCCCGGCGGCAGGATCGGCAAATCATCCGGATCGAATATCGGCAACAGGTGCTCGACCTTTGGAACCGGCAGAGCGGGGCGCTGGCGACCACGGACAGCCTCGCCTTGGGCCAGCAGATTGACGAACGCCTCGACGGGCGCCGCCAGTGCCGGGTGTTCATCCAGCAACTGCGCCAAGTTAGCCAACAGCGTCTGGTGGCGGCCACGCGTGCCGGAGATCACGACCGTGCCGCGTCCCGCCACCCCCGTCAGCAGCCATTGCAGGTCTTCGCCCGTCACCTCGCAGATGCGTACCATCACATCGCCGGGCGGCAGCGTCCCACGCTCATAGCGCGCGTAGTCAGCGGCCGAAATCCCCAGGCGCTCGGCAAAGGCATCCCTTCCGCGCGCGCCGAAGTGCCGGCGACGAATCTCCTTGATACGCTGCGTCAGAGCCTGTTCCGGTTTAGTCACGAGCACATTACCTGCAAAACCAAACCGCCGCCCTCCCGGTGTACTAACGGTTTTGGAGCCATACAGAGTAACCGAAACACGGCGTTTTTCACACGCACGTCCGGCACCGGGCGAGACTCGGCGAAGCTACGGCTCGTGGACCGGTTCGAGCACGACGTCCACAACGCCATCCGATACCGCAACTTCCCTGAGTCGACAGCGGCGCTTGCCATTTGGCCAAATCCACTCATTCCTGATCCGTACCGTCTGGCCGCCCTTGGAACCGGTCACGGTGGCGCTCGCTGACGGAATCCGAGCAACCAGCTCCGATACCAAGTCGCGCGGGACCGGAACCGCTCCCAACCGGGCCGATCCACAGTGCAGATACACCCACTCGCCGGCCACCTCGATGCGGCAGGTCAGCGCCACAACACCTTGCCAACCATCATGTTGCGCCGTAGCCGCCACGCGCACGCCCGCGTCGCTCAGCGCAACGAACGGCAGCTCAAGCGGGCCAAGATCGTCCAAGGCGATGTCCGGCCACATCTCGGCTCGGGCAACAATCCAACGGTTGATTTGGGCGGCGCTCAGTCGAAAGTGCGTCTGCTCCTGGCTGTTGAGCGCCCCGCCGATCTCATCGATCAACCGCACCAGGACACGCTTGTCCTCGTGCAGCATGCTATGGTCGATGGATGATGGTTGATACCAAGACGGTCGGCACGTCGCCGCCAGCCCGAGGCTGACGACCGCGGCGAGCACAACTGCGACTCCCCCGAGCCCCGCCCTGAGCCACCCAATGCGGAAACGCCGACGCGGTTTGCTCGGCTCCCTCACTTCGGCCCCCACCGGGCGCTGTGACGCCTGGTGATTCGCTCACGCCAGCTAGGGCATGTCATCTTCGTCTTCCGCCTCTTCCAGCGCCGAGATCGGATCCTCCAGGTCGAAGTCGGAGTCCGAGAGATCGAAGGTCGCCTCTTCGTCGGCTGCCAGGGAGGGCTCGGTGGAGGATTGCTCTGAAGCATCGGTGGGCTGGATGTCAGCCGGCCGGCCGTCGATCTGAACCACGAACGTGACCGGCCCGATGCGCAGACAATCGCCCGCTTCGAGCGGCGATTCCGCGATCCGCTTACTGTTGACGTAAGTCCCGTTCGAGCTGCCCAAATCCTTGACGGTCAGCGTGCGGCCGGACGCCGTCAGCGAGCAATGACGCCGTGACACGTCCTTCGTGGGAATGCGCAGATCGCAGTCCTGGCGACGGCCCAGAATGGTCTCTTCCTTAGCCAGCGGAAAATCGCGCTGCTCGTCATCTTTGAACATCACCAGGATGACCTTCATTCCACGCACACCTCACAAGAGTTCGAGTGCCGGCGACCAAGTTTCCCTGCCCACCATGCTGGTTCCAGAGGCTATGATGCCGACCGGCGATTGAAAACATGCTAAGCGAAAGGCCACGCCATGACAACGTCCCAACATTGCCGATCGCTCTACGTCCACGTGCCATTCTGCCGCCGAAAGTGCGGCTACTGCGACTTCTTCTCGCAAGTGCCGGCCCCGGCCGAAATACCCCCGCTCGTAGACGCCTTGCTGGCCGAACTGGCCGGCCACGCCTCCACCCAACCGCTCGAACTGGACACGATCTTCGTCGGCGGCGGCACGCCGACCGTACTCCCCGACACCGAGCTGGAGCGACTGCTCGCCGGCCTGCGCCAGCACATCGCCGGCCCCGCTACCGAGTTCACCGTCGAAGCCAATCCGGCGACGGTCAGCGACTCAACCGCCACGATCCTGGCGTCAGCGGGCGTCAACCGCGTCTCGCTTGGCGCGCAGAGCTTCGACGACGCTGAACTGCTCACGCTTGACCGCGCCCACCAGCCCCGGCAAGTCGGCCAGACCGTGGCAATCTGCCGACAAGCCGGCATCGAGCGTATCAACCTGGACCTGATCTTCGGGATCCCCGGCCAGACGGCCGGCTCCTGGCAGCGCAGCCTGCGAGCGGCCCTGGCTCTGGAGCCCGAGCACATCTCCTGCTACGGGCTGACCTACGAGGTGGGAACGCCCCTGCACAAGCGTGTCGCCGCTGGCCAGATCGAGCCCCTCGACCCCGACCTGGAGGCGGAACTGTACGAAGCCGCGCTCGATCTCCTGCCGGCGGCTGGTTACGCGCATTACGAGATCAGCAACTTCGCCCGCCCCGGAGGCGAGTGCCGCCATAACCTGCTCTGCTGGCACAACTACCCCTATCTGGGCATCGGGCCCGCGGCCGCCGGCTTCGTCGACGGCGTGCGTTATAAGAACGTGTCCGACACCAGGGCGTATGTACGGGTCGTCGGGCGCGGCATCTCGCCACGGTCGGAGCACGAGCGCCTCACCCCTGCCCAGCGGGCCCGCGAGACAGCGATGCTCGAACTGCGCCTGGCGACCGGCATCGATCGTCCGAGCTTCGAACGCCGTTACGGACAGGATCCCGTAGAGCTATTCGCAGCCGCGATCGAGAAGCACGATGCCGCCGGCCTGCTAGTCGTGGACGCGGCCGCCATCCGCCTGACACGCGCCGGCACACTGCTGGCCAACACAGTGATGATGGATTTCCTGTGAAACGCGCCGTCTATTCCGGGTAGATCACCCACACTGCGTGACGCGCCAAACACCGCTTGTTCTGCTTTGATTTCGGTCCGAAGACGTACGCGTGAGCGGGTTCGTCCGGAAGAGGGTCACGGGCGACACCTTGATTGCACTGCCGGGCCTGACCTGCCGTCAGACTGACAAGCGCATAGCCGTCGAAGCGTGCCAGGACATCCATGTCCCTGCGGCCGCCTTCTAGGACGATAGCCGCGAACAAGACCGACGTCGGGCTGCCATCGCGGCTGTTGTCGAACGCCGCCGAGCTTACCCGCACACCACCCGCGTTCTCGTCACGGACTGCCCATACTGGGGGAATGCGGCGCCAGAGCTCGGCATCCTCGGAAACTGTGGCATCATCCGTGAGCCCTTCCCAGTCCACTGGATACCCCCATTCCTACCGTCGCATCGCAAGTGCGGAAATCGCCTCGACAAGTGGTTGCCGATTAGATGTCAGGTCTTTCTCCCAGCACTCGCCCGTCACTTGATCTTCGAACAGGCCAAGCACTCGAGTTGCGGAGAGAAACTCAATCTCGAGGTCTACGCCGCCCAGATGCCACTCGAATTGGAGCCCGCCGCGACTTGTGGGAACAACCGACGGCACCGGCGTGTCATCCCGTAGCGCATCGAAGGCCAATTCGAACGCTGCCTCGACACACTTGGGATCGATTGGAGACGCGCCATTAGTATCCCAATCCGGACCAAGACACAGCAGTTCTCTAAGCGAGCGAACCGTCGGTTCGACCCAGGCGGGCGGGTCGTCGCCGATCTCAACCACAAGTTCTCCCCCATCGAACGGGAGGCGGAACTCACGCCAAGCGGGTGGAGCCTCGGTCAACGTCGCCCACGCTGACAAGGTGGTCGTGGTATTCGAGTCCTGCCAGTCCTGATCCGTCAGCCCGCGCCTGGCACGTGGCTCAACAACGCTAAGTGCCATTTCTTCGACCCCATTCATTGTGCATCGCTGCTGTCGTCAACGACGCGAACCCACGAACAACCCACTCGCGGCCCAAATCCAAGAATCTCAACACGCCATCAACCCCATCACCCAGCGGCGCGCCGCGCGCCGTTAGGTTCAGTACAAAGAGGGTCTGGTCGTCACTACTGCCATATCCCGGATTGAGCACCGCGTGAAGGCGACCAATCGGTCGTCCTTCTTCATCCGGAATCAGGAACCGCAATCGCAGGACAGTGTCCTCGGGGACTTCGAGGAACTCATCGCTGAAGGACCGCTGGAAGACGGTGATTACGTTGCCGAGATCGCCGTGATCTTGCCAGCCCTTGCCTCCGACAATGTGATTGACGTAGGTAACCTCGCACTGGTTGGGGGTGAATTCACCGATCTGCTCACACGCTATGAACTCGTCGAATCGTCTGAGCTCTTCCTCAAAAGTGCGGCGTATGCGCTCATACCGCGGATACTCCGCGTCCGTCCCTGCCTTGCGCCAGTTGTGGACGAAACGATCGTGCTGAACCTGGATCAGTTCGGTTCCCGCCTCGTTCAGGAACCAGCACCTCGGCGTCGGTGGCGACTCCGGCATCTCGATCTTCACTCCCCCTTTCCGGACGCGCGGAGCGCCGAATCGCTCCACCACCGCGTCGAGCGGCGTGTGCTCTTCGGTGACCGGGAAACGGTCGCGGAACTCCCGCCACAAGAGCCCAAGCTGCGGAACGCGGAGCTTGTTCAGACTGTCGAACTGGACCGAGAGAGCCACTTCGACCACAGGAGGATCACTGAAGTCCGGGCGGGGTACCTCCATCTTGCTCATACGTCACCGCCATTCGATCTTCGCTGAAGGCAATACTACTGGGCCACGCTCTGATTCTACGCGATGTTTGAGATCAAGTCACGTTAACACATCTATCGCGCCAACTCCGGTTCGGTTCCTCAAGTTCGGCCTTTCTCCGCCGTGCCTTGCGGGTGCTATGGCCCCGGCTTACTCCTGCCTGCCCATCGCCATGCCCGGCACACAGTTGGCAAAGGCCCGGCATTCCGCCGAGCCCTTGGTGGTTATCCGCCGCGCAACGCGCTTAGCGTATGGTCCCGCCGTCTCCGGCATATCCGCTCAAGAACAGGAACTGGTTCTGAGTTATGACCGGAATGAACATCTTCTGAGCCCGCTCTATCAGGCTGCGGAACCGGCTGCGCTCCAACTCACGCCGAATGGCCTGGTCGCGAACAAGCGCGCTGGCTGATTCGTCGACATCGAAACTGGCCCCGCCCGGCGGCAGGCCGACGATAACGAAGTCGACCGATTCGTCCAGATCGTCGGCAATCTGACCGCCCCACTGGCGAATGATGCCGATGATCTGCTCCAGTCCGGCGGGATCGACCAGCCCATCGAAGTCCAGATCAAAGTCGCCCCGGACCACGAACTTGGGCTTGCGGTTGCGCTCGAAAGCCACGTTGACGACGATGTCGCCTTCCATGATCGGCTTGCCGGCCTGACGGCGCGTCACACGACACTCGGCGGTGTCTTCCATAACGGTAACGACTTCGACCGAGGCCTTGCCGCGCAAACCGGAGGGAGCCAACACGGCTTGCGAGTAGACCTCGAAACCCATGCCCGGCTTGACCTTGTCGGTCAAACCAAGATTGACATAGACGACGTCGCTGCCCGGGATAGCCCGCAGGATGCGGCCGTCCGCGCTGGTCAAGATGGCGTTCGGATCAAAGCTGTCAGGCTTGATCTCCTGAATCTTCTTCTGCAGTTCCTCGGCCAGGGATTGAGCCTGCCCCAACTCGATCTCCAGATCGCGGACCTCGTTACTGCTCTCACGTCTAGACGTCTGAAACTGCTGCTCGGCTGCGTCCGATGATGCCTGGAGCTCTTGATGCTGCCCGTCCTTCTCCGCCAAGGCGTCCCGCTTCTCTTCCTGAGACTGTTTGAGCTGCTCGCCGAGGGCGGCCACCTGGGCCTCGAACTCCTCGCGCGTGGACTTGAGCTGACTCGTCAGAGAGTCCTTCTCGCCCCTCACGACCTCCAAGTCGGCGGCCAGGGCATCGGCCCGCCGCAGCTCGCTGCCATGAGACGCATCCAGGCTGCGTAAGGCTTGCAGCAGCGTAGCCGTCTCGCCGATATCGTCATGCCGCTTGGCCAAATCGGCCAGCACTCGTCCAGACTTCCTCAGAACGGTGGCCCCAACGTCCTCTGGCACGCCGGTCACCAGACCGGCGACGTCACTGATGTCGCCGGCCATCACCGCGAAAACCGTCGAACGCCGCGCGGTGGCCTCGTCCTGGTAGTACGCCGGCGGGCGACCATAGCGGTCCGCCTGGCGCTCCGCGGTCTGGACGCGGTCCTCGGCGGCCTTGTTCTTGGTAAGCTGAAAGATGAACAACCCCAGCGCCGCGACGGTCAGAATCGCGAACGTGATCATGCCGTACAGCAGCCCGGATGAGCCACCCGACACGGTAACGGGACGACCGGCCATGCCTTACTCCCAATAAATATAGTCTCACATTGCCTGATCGTCGCCAGCGGCGACTAGCGCCCAGCCCCGGGCACACTTCCATATCGCGAAAGTATGAAACAAGCCCCACCGCTTGTCAAAAGGCAAAACCCGGCCGCCAGCGCACTTGACCGCCCCCGCCCTGGCCCACACCATTAGAAGAACGCTTTATTCCGCCAGGCAGGACCATCATGGGCAAGTCCATCAAGAAGCTCAAGTTCGAGGAGGCCATGCGGCAACTCGATGCCATAGTCGACGCCATGGAATCCGGCGAAATCGGCGTCGAGGAGTCCATCAGCCGCTACGAGCAGGCAATGGGCCTCGCCGCCCACTGCCGCCAAATCCTCGACCAGGCCGAGTTGCGCATCCAGAAAATCCAGCTCGACGCCGCCGGCCAACCCAAGGCAACCGCCTTCGAGCCACCTGACGACGAGACCGACGGCGCCAGCGAACCGACCCCATAGTCGCTCGTCCGGTAATCAATCTGGTTGCAGCCTCTTTTTTGCCGGAGGAACCCTGAGTGTCGATTCTCGGCTCTCACAGCTCGACCAGCGCTCTCCGCAGCCTGACCCGTGGCCTCCTTGACGCCGCTGTCCCCCAAGCCTGCGCCGCCTGCGGAGTTTGGCTACCAGCCGGCGGCGGCACGGTTTGCGATACCTGCGACGCCGAGGTGCTCAGGGGTATGGACCGCCCCTACTGCCCCCGTTGTGGCCGCACCCTGCCCAGTCCCTCGATCCACGAGGATCACTGTGCCCGCTGTAAGGGCGAGAAAACCTGGAACGTCGCCGGCGTGGCACGCGTCGGCCTCTACACCCCCGCCATCCGCGCGCTGGCCGTCAGACTCAAGTACAACGGCCGCGAACGTAACTCCGATTACCTCGCCCTCCGGCTGGGCGAAGCCATCTGCCGGGCCGGTTGGCTAGGCGAACTCGATGCCCTCGTGCCCGTCCCGCTCCACCGACTCCGCTGGTGGCAACGCTCCTGCGACCACGCCCGAGTCCTGGCCGACGCACTGGCCTTGCGAATCGGACTGCCCGTCCAGCGGGCCGTATGGCGATGTAAATACACTCCCAGCCAGACCGAACTCACCGTCCGCACAAAACGCTTCGAGAACGTCAAGGGCTGCTTCGCGCCCCAAAAAGGCCGCCGTGGCGACGTCGCGGGCCGCACAGTCTGCATTGTTGACAATGTGCTATCGACCGGTGCGACCGTGTACGAGGTATCCAAGGCGCTCCGCAGAGCCCACGCCAAACGCATCTACGTCGCCGTCATTGCCCGCCCCGCCGCTACCGGCGATCCTCCCGCCAACATCCCGGACACCGCCGAGCCGCTCCGCCTCCAGTAGCGATCAACGCCCAAGTCGGTAGTGCCTAATCAGAATCCCGAGCGTAAGCGAGCGGGCCTCGACGATTGAAGATTGACGATTGACGATTGCGGATTGGACCGCACGCGAACAGGAGCCCGAGCGTCACAGGCTGTTGGAGTGGTCTTGAGGCTCAGTCAGCTTGTTTGATCGGTGACGCGGCTCGGGTTCGTGTTCTCGTTGGCAGGCAGAACCGCGATCCATATACGCCGCCGCCGGCTATTGCCGCCGCGGAGGGGGCGGATGGGACGCCGCGCGAGGCAGCCCTCACGGATCTCCCGCGGCACTCTCGCAATCTCCTCCCGATTCGCAAAAGCCGCTCACGGCCGGAATCCACTCAATGTAGTATGTCGGTCCGTCTGCACATGTTGTACGATCCCACACCGCCACTGTCGATAACCGCAGCCCCGACCAGTCCGGCAGCCTGTCACGCGTGCGGTTCTGATCGGTGGTCGGCCGACTCGGAAGTCGGTCGCTCTATCGCTCGTGCGGCGGCGGCTGGCACAACGCGGCGTTTTCGAGAGGTGGCTGATGGCGGTTGTCGAGCATTGCGGGGCTGACGTTCGCCTGAGTCCGGCCGGGGCTGTTACCGGCGTCGTTCGGCCGCCGGGCTCCAAGAGTCTGACCAACCGTTTTCTGATCTGCACGGCGCTGGCCGAGGGTCGCAGCGTGCTGCGCGAGGCCTCGTTGTCCGACGATACGCACGCCCTGCTCGACGGGCTGGGCCAACTCGGAATCCATACGGAGGTGCGTGCGGAACGACGCGAGATCAAGGTCGCCGGCGGCAATGGCAACTTGCCGGTCGACGAGGCGGACATTGATGTCGGTCACGCCGGCACGGCCATGCGGTTCTTGACTGCGCTGTGCTGCCTGGGGCTCGGTCGCTATCGGCTGGACGGCTCACGACGGATGCGAGCCCGGCCGATCGGTCCGCTGGTGGGAGCGCTGGCCGAGTTGGGAGCGCGGATCGGCTATGACGACATCGAGGGTTATCCGCCGTTGACGGTGCTGGGGCGCGGCCTGATCGGCGGCGAGGTTACGTTTGCGACTCCGCCGTCGAGCCAGTATGTCAGCGCGATCTTGATGGTGTCGCCGTATGCCAAGCGTGACCTCATGCTGCGTGTCGATGGGCCTTTGGTCAGTCGGCCGTACGTTGATATGACGATCGACGTGCTGCGGACCATGGGGGTCGAGCTAGTCGAGTCGGGCGGGCGTTTCATCGTGCCGGCCTATCAGCGCTACGACGCTGGCGAGTACACGATCGAGCCGGACGCCAGCGCGGCGACGTACTTCTGGGCGGCGGCGGCTGTGACCGGCGGGCGGGTGCGCGTCGCGGGGTTGACTCGCGCGAGCCGCCAGGGCGACACGCGTTTCGTCGATGTGCTCGCTCGCATGGGGTGCCGCGTTCACGAAGACGACGACTCATTGACGGTCGAGGCTCCGCCCGCGGGACAACTGTCGGGCATTGACGTCGATCTGAATGATATGCCGGACACGGTGCAGACGCTGGCGGTGGCGGCATTGTTCGCCGATGGCCCCACCAGTATCAACAACGTGGCCAACCTACGGATCAAAGAGACCGATCGGATCGCAGCGCTGGCGGTCGAGCTAACCCGGCTGGGGGCGCGAGTCGAGACGCGTGATGACGGCCTGACGATCCATCCGCCGGAGACGGTTACGCCGGCCGCGATCGACACGTATGACGACCATCGGATGGCGATGAGCTTCTCGTTGGCTGGTTTGGTAACGGAGGATGTTGTGATCCGCGACGCGGGCTGTGTGTCTAAGAGCTTCCCAGACTTCTTCGACGTACTCGGTCGGTTGGCCGGCGATGGCGGGGGCTAGCGCGTGGTGGCCGGCGGCAGGGGCTCCGGCAGCACGCCCTTGACCCGGGGCCACATCATGACGCCC
>CAZUCH010000004.1:0-4642 GCA_964619045.1 uncultured Planctomycetales bacterium
GGTTGCCGATCCGGAACAGCCGTGCGCGATTGATCGGTTGTTGATCGTCACATTCACGCGGGCGGCAGCTTCCGAACTGCGGGTACGCGTGGCTCGGATGTTGCACGACGCGGCGGCAGCGGCGAGCGATGAGAAGCAACGCCGGCACCTGCGGCGGCAGGAGTTGTTCGTGGACGCCGCCGACATCGGCACGATCGATGCGTGGTGCGGGCGCATCGTGCGCGAGCACTTCGCCGAGTTGGGAGTCGATGTTGACTTCGGCACGCTTGGCGAGCAAGAAGCCCGCTTATTGCGGGCCGATGTGCTCGACGACCTAATGGACCGGATTCACCGCGGCGGTGATGAGTTGCTGGATCGGGGCCGCGAGTGGATCGGCCGGGCCAGCTCTCCGGGCGACGGTTTTTTGCGCGACTTGATCGACGGACTGGGCGTCTTTCGCGAGCACCTGGTCAATCCGGAGGACTGGTTCGAGCGGCAGCGCGCGGCGTGCGAGCGCGACGACGCCGGTGAAGTGCTCGCGGCGGCGCTGCAAGCGGAATGTGCGTTTCAGCACGAGCAATTGGCGGCATTGCTGGCCGGCAGCGGCGATGGCGTCAACGGCGTGCTGTTGCCGTATCTTGATAAGTTGGGCAGGTGGCGGGCGTTGTTGGACGATTCCCGTGGACTGTCGGAGGTTGTTGACGACTTGGCGGGGTTCAAGCCGGCCAAGCCGAAGCGTGGAGATGCCGAGTCGCCAGTGGTTGAGGAGGTTCGCAAGCGCTGGTTGGCGGAGCGGCTTCAGAAACGCTGGTCGCCGGACGACGTCGGTGAGATCCTGCTGCATGCGCCGGCGGTCAACGAGTTGGTTGCGACGCTTCTGAGCTTGGAAGCGCGTTATCACGAGATGCTGCGTGCGGCGAAGCGCCAACGAGGGGCGTACGAGTTTGCCGACGTGACGCGCATGGCGCTTGATCTGCTGGGCACGGCCGAGGGCGCGTGTGGTCGGGCGCCAACCGCGATCGCGCGCCGGCTACGGGGGCGCTACGAGCACATTCTGGTTGACGAGTATCAAGACACGAGTCCGGCGCAGGTCGCGGTTCTGCGACTGGTTACGCGCGATGAGACGGGACAGACGAATCGGTTCATGGTCGGCGACGTCAAGCAGAGCATCTACGGTTTTCGGCAAGCCGAGCCGCGTCTGTTTGCCGAGTTGGCGGCGGCTTTCGCGGACGGGCGTGAGGAGGGAACGGTCAGCTACCTCTCGGACAATTTCCGCAGTCACGCAGACCTGCTGGCGCCGCTCAATGACTGGTTTGAGCGACTGTTCGACCGCGAGTTGGGGGGCACCGACTACGGGACGCGGGAACGTCTGCGAGCCGGCCGGCGGGCGGAGGAGATCGCCAACCCGACAATCAACGGCGCGCGTGTCAGCGTCGATGTCATCGAGGAGAAGGAGCATGGGGGGCGCTCGGCAGCCGACGAGGACGATCTGGGCGCCGATCGGATCGAGCGTGAGGCACAGATCGCGGCGGACCAGATTGGCGCGCTGTTGCGAGGCGGTATGCACATCCCGCAACGCGGGCCCGACGGGACGATTGGCTTGCGGCCGGTCGAGCCGCGGGACATCGTCGTGCTGTTACGCTCGGCGCGTCATAACGCCGGTCTGGTTGCTCGTGTGCTGCGAAATAACGGGATAGCGTGTGTGACCGGCGGCCGGGAGGCCTTGCTGGACGCAGTGGAGGTGCGTGACGTGTGTCACGCGTTGGAGCTGTTGGTCAATCGTCGGCGAGACGTTCCGCTGGCGGCTTATCTGCGGGGGCCGCTGGTGGGGTTGAGCTGTAGCGAACTGCTGGAGGTTCACGCGGCGCTGGGTGGGCAACGCGGCGATTTACTCACGGCCGTCGAGCACTATCGTCAGCAGCGTCCCGGGGCCGCGCTGGCGGTCAAGCTGGACGCCGCCCTGAGCCAACTGGAGCGCTGGTCGGTCGCCGCTCGGGAAGAGGAGCTGCCGACAGTCGTGCGGCGGATATTGCAGGACTGTGCGCTGCCGCTGCACGCATTGGGGCTGCGCGACGGCGTGCAGCGCGAGGCGTTGCTCCAGGCTGTCCAGGGTGTGGCCGAGGAGTTCGCAGACGGTGGCGGTGGGGGGGTGGCGGAATTCGTCGATTATCTCTCGGCTCTGTCGGCCCGTGATCTGGACCCCGGCGCCTTGGCGGCCGGCGGCGAGGACGCCGTGCGGATCATGACGATCCACGGGACGAAGGGTCTGGAGTTTCCGGTTGTGTTTCTGCTGGGGGCGGGCAAGCGTTTCAATGTGCGTAGTCAGAGCGCGGCGTTGCAATGCGACGCGGAACTGGGTCTGGGGCTGCGGTGTGTTGACTATCCATCGCGCGCGACGCTGGTCAGCGCGCGTCACCACGTCGCGAAACGTCGCGTGGCGTGGCGAGAGCTGGAGGAAGAGTTGCGGCTGTTGTATGTGGCCGCAACGCGTGCCGAGGAGCGGCTGCATGTGATCGGCCATGCGGAGCCCGGATTGTGGGACGCGTTGAAGGAGCGTTACGCCGGCCCTGGTCGTTCGTTGCCGCTGATCTCGCGCATGAGTGCGCACAACCTGCTGGAATGGGTTTTGCAGGCCACGGCCGCCGCTCACCTGCACGACGTGGGCCAGGGGGAGGCGAGCGTGTGCGTGACTCTTCACGAGCCCGCGAGCATCCGGGTGCGGGAGGCGGTGCGCGCCGCGCAGTCGGCTAGTGATGACGAGAGTCCAACGACCGAGGATCGGGCCTGGATCGAGCGTGGCCGGCAGCTCCTGTCTACGGACATCAGCAGTCCGCTGGCGGATTTTCCCGCCATGTTGTCTGTCAGCAGTGCGAAGGAGCTGGCGTTGCGCGATCAGGATGCGGATCGGCCGCGTCAGATTGACGAGCAGGTGTCGTCGTTGAGCGGACCGGCCTTCGCGCGGGCGGGCGGCGTCTCGGATGGTCGGGAGTTTGGCACCGCGTGCCACCGATTCCTCGAGTTAGCGGACTTCGCCCGGCTCGGGTCGCGCCGGGAGGTTCGTGGCCAACTAGACGCGCTCGTTCAGGCTGGGCGATTGGCTGCCCGGCAGGCCGAATTGGTGCCGATTGACGACGTTGTCTGGTTGGCCGGGACGCGGGAGGGGGCGCTTCCCGTTTGCTACGCGGACACGACTGGTCGCGAGGTGCCGTTTGTCCAGGCTTTGCCGATCGGCGACACCGGCGAGCACACGATAGTCCGGGGCGTGATCGACTGTTTGATCGACACTCCGGAGGGGCTCGTCATAATCGACTACAAGACTGACGGTTGGCGCGGCGAGGATGAGTTTGAGCGTCGTCTGGCGGGCTATGGCGTGCAGCTTCAGCTCTATGGCCGCGCCGCCACGGCGATCTTCGTACGGCCGGTGACGCGTGCCGTGCTGGTGTTTCTGTGCCAGAGGAGGATTGAGGACGTGTCGCCTGCGAGTCCCGACTTGCACCGCGTGCTTGGTCTGGGCGCAATCGGCGTTGGCGGGGCGCGTGAATCCGGTTGAGATTCAGCGTAGAATCTGGTCGGACGAGACGGACGATTCAGGAGAGCGGTGATATGGTCCAAAAAGCCACCGTAGTGGGAATCGGCGCGATGGGCACGGTCGTGGCGCGGATTCTGGCGACCAACGGGGTGAATGTGGCGCTGTTGGCGCGTGACAGCGAGCATGTTCAGGAGATATTCGTCCAGCGTGAGAATCGGCTGTACCTGCCCAACGTGGATCTGTCGGAACTGGTGACGCCGACGAATAACGCGGAGGCGGCGTTTCGCGACACGGAGCTGGTCATCTCGGCTATTCCGTGTCAGTACCTGCGGGGTGCCTGGGAGGGGCGCGGGAAGCTGGTGCCGCCGGGTGTGCCGATTGGTAGTGTGACCAAAGGTATCGAAATCTCGACGCTCTCGCGGCCCAGCGAGATCATCCACGAATACGTGCCCGATAGCCCGATAGTGGTATTGTCCGGCCCGAACATCGCGCCAGAGTTGGCGCGTTGTCTGCCGGCGACGGTTGTTGCTGCCTGCGAGTGTGCCGCTTCGGCCGAACTGGTGCAGACGGCGATGAGCACCTCGTGGCTGCGCGTCTATACCAGCAGGGACGTGCTGGGCGTGGAACTGGCCGGGGCGCTGAAGAACCCTATCGCGTTGGCGGCCGGCATTCTGGACGGTTTGCACGCCGGCGATAATGCCAAGGCGGCCCTGGTGACGCGCGGGTTGGTCGAGATCTCGCGCTTGGGCGTGGCGCTGGGAGCGCGTGCGGAGACGTTCAGCGGCTTGGCGGGCCTGGGCGATCTGGTCACGACCTGTTTTTCGCCGGTGGGCCGCAATCGTTCGGCTGGCGAGCGAATCGGTTGTGGCGTGAGTGCATCGCAGGTCATCAAGGAAAGCCACTCTGTCATCGAGGGCATTCCGACGACGCGCGCCGTGCTGGAGCTGGCGGCGCAGCATGATGTTGAGATGCCGATCACGCAGGCCGTCTTCGACGTGATTTTTGAGGAGAAGCCGCCGCTGGTGGCGATCACCGAGTTGATGAACCGTCCGCCGAAGGCTGAGGATCGGGTGTAGTGTGATGACGGCCGACTCTGGGGGTGGTTTGTCACGTGTCGGCCGCTACGGCCCCGCT
>CAZUCH010000004.1:4742-24691 GCA_964619045.1 uncultured Planctomycetales bacterium
TCGGACATGGTTGGGGTATTGCCCGTTGGCGTGTGCGCGGCCCATTTTGACGTAGTCGTTCACGACTCGCCGCATGTATTTCAGGTCGCGCTCCTCGACGTCGCGTGTGATGCGGGCGGGGACGCCGACGACGAGCTTGCCGTCGGGGATGATGGTGCCGGGGGTGACGAGTGCGGCGGCGCCGACTATGCAGCCGGCACCGATCTCGCAGCCGTCGAGGACTATGCTGCCGACCCCGATCAGGCTGCCGCGGCCGATCTTGTGACAGTGGACGACGGCGCGGTGGCCGATCGCGACTTCGTCGGCGATGTACAGGGGTACGCCTTTCTGCGTATGAATGACCGTGCCGTCCTGGATGCTGACGCGTTGTCCGATGATGATCTCGCTCACGTCGCCGCGCACAGTCACGTGGTGCATGATTGTGGTTTCGTCGCCGATCGTGACGTTACCGCCGACGTAGGCTGTGGGGGCGATGTATACGTTCTGACCGACGGTCGGGCGGACGATTGGCGTGCTCATGGCCGGATTGTAGCACGGCGGAGTGGGACGTGTGAACCTGGGAGCCGCCTCGGCCCAGCGAGCAGACCGGTGCCAAACCGGTTCCGGGACTCTGACAGTTGATGGTCGGCGCGCGGTTGCCGGAGCGGATGTCGCGACTATACTTGGCGTGACGCCGCCCGGACCGTGTGTAAATGGTGGGGCGCTAGAAAGCGATTGATGCGACTACTTATGATTGGGGATATCGTCGGGCGGCCGGGGAAGCATGCCTGTTCGCAGATTCTGCCGCGTCTGATCGACGAGCGCCGGATCGACTTCGTGATCGCCAATGCCGAGAACGCCGCCGCGGGCAGTGGGCTTACGCCGCCCATGTTCAACAAGCTGCGGAGCTACGGCATAGATGTGTGTACGATGGGCGATCACGTGTATCGAAGGCGTGAGGTTCTGCCGCTGCTGGAATCGACCGGTAGGGTGATTCGTCCGGCTAATCTGCCGCCGGAGGCGACCGGCTCCGAGCTGGCCTTGTTCGAGGCGCGCAACGGGGCCTTGGTGGCGGTGTTCATCGTGCTGGGCCGGACGTTCATGAACACGCGCTCCGATTGCCCGTACCACGCCGCCGATCGGATACTCAAGCAGATTGGCACGGATGCGAGGGACGTGAAGGCCATCGTGATCGACGTGCATGCCGAGGCAACCAGCGAGAAGGTCGCGATGGGCTGGCATCTGGACGGGCGCGTGACAGCCGTGCTGGGCACGCACACGCACATTCAGACCGCCGATGAGCGGATTCTGCCCAAAGGGACGGCGTACATCACCGATCTGGGCATGACCGGCCCGTACGACTCGGTGTTGGGGCGCGACAAAGGGGCCGTGTTGCAGTCGCTCGTGACCGGCGTCCCGAAGCCATATGCGGTGGCGACGGAGGACGCGCGGGTTTGCGGCGTGATCGTCGAGACCGACGATGACAGCGGCCGAGCGACGAGCATCGAACGGATCAACATCCCGGACCCGCTGAGTCAGCCGACGAGAGAGTAGGATTGGGGACTGAGGATGGGTTCTAGGATTCCCGCAGCAGCTTCTCCAAGCTTAGCTCCATTACCGATACCGGGTGCTTGAGGCCGTAGGCTTCCAGGACTTCCGGGTGCAGTTCACCCATTAGGCCAATCTGGCTGCCGGTGGCGTCAAACAGTGCCGCGACGCGGCCGGGGATGTAGCTGGCGTGCTCAGTCGGTTTGACAATATAACGTGCGCCCATCTCGTGGACGAGGGCGTCGGCTACGGCGCGGATGTCCGCGTAGCCCACGTGCGTGCCGATCATGCAGGCGGCGATGAAGCGCTCCTCGCGGGCGCCGGTTTCGACCGACTCGTCGACGAAGCAGCAATCGCCGACCTCGAACAGGTGTTGTGGCAGGTCGTATTGCTTGTTGATCGCCAGTGTTTCCAAGAGCCCGGGCCGCAGCGCCACGCGGCACATGGTCTGCTCGGTGCTGATGGGGTTGTCGATCTGGACGGCGCGCGGATCGGGTTCGACACGCCATTTGCCGAACGCGGCCGGCTCGCTGGTGAGCACCAGCGTCATCACCTGGTGGAAGCCGAGGCCCGTCATGACCCGCCGGGCGGTTGCGGACTGCTCCTCAATGAGGCGCGGCGACCCAATGGTGAACGTCGGTACCAACTCGGGCACGAGGTTCTCGTAGCCGTGAGCGATGGCCGCATCCTCGATCAGGTCGATGGGGTGCATTACGTCGTTGCGATAGGCCGGCACGAGCACCTTGAGCCGCTGGGCGGAGTCGGTTTCCTCGACGCCGTGGCCCATGGATTCGAGCAACTCTGCAAGTTGAGCGGCGTTGAACTCGGCGCCGATGGTGTCCGCGGCCTCCTTGACGTCGAGCATCATTTCCGCCGGCGTGAGGTCGGGCGTGATGCGTATGTCGGTCGCCGCGTCGGTCGCGCTGCGGCGTGTCTCGATCATCACGCACTCGACTTCGATTTGCGGCATGATCTCCTTGAGGCTGGTGACCATGATGTTCAGAGCCCGGTCGACGGTGCGTTGTGACAGGCCGGTCACGTCGATGAAGAACTGTTTGCTGTCCATCGTCACGCGCGTCGCCTCGCTGTTGATGATGGGCGGCATCGAGAGCACGGTTCCCTCGCCGTCGCGCAACAAGGGGTACTTCTTGAGCGGCGTGAGCAGATGGGCGTAGGCCTGGCCGGTCTTGTGCTCTTCCAGGATTCGCCGTGGCGTCAGCAGCGCGTCCGGGTCGCTGGGGGAGTAGCCTAGGGGCACGAACTGAAGCCCGTCGGGATCGACGGCGTCGTAGTGGTAGACGTCGCCAGCAAGGGTGTCGAGGTCATACACGCCGATGGAAGCCAGCTTGCGATCTCGTCCCAGTGCCCAGTGCAGGTCCTCCTGGAGGTTCATGACCATCTTTATTGTGGCGCTGTCGAGCTTGACGTTGCGGACGACGGCGCAGGCGATGTAGGGCCGGCGGCTGTCGTCGTTGAACAGAGCCGGATCGACCTGGACCTTGATCTTGGCGGCGGAGAGCACGTACTCGGGCAGCCCGGTCTGGATGCCGAGGTAGCCGCGAATGTAGCGGGCCATTCCGCCGGGATCGAAGATGTCGGGCCGGACGGCAAGCATGTCGAGCCGCACAACCTGGCTGAGCCCGAGGTCGCCGAGCTCGTCGGGGAAGGTGCGGAAGTCGGCCCCGCAGTTGGCGCAGTGCAGCGGCGGCCCCTGGGCATCGGTGCGGTCGTAGATCTTGCCGCAGATGTTGCAGACGTACTGTTGCATCTGGGCGACTTCTTCCACCTCGCAGCCTAGCTTGGGCAGGATGGCGGCCAGGTCATCCACGCTGACGCGCGTCTCGGTTCCGGCGGGGGTGATCCGCTCCAGCAGCATGTCCACGGGCATGTCTATGATCGGCATAGGGGTTCCTCTCGGAGCCAAGGCATGGTGGCGTAGAACAACTCGCCGATGGACTTCATGTCGTGGATCATCATCGCCAGGCGTTCGAGGCCCAGGCCCCACGCCAGTACTCGGTCGGTGATCCCCAACGAACGCGTGACCTCGGGGCGGAAGATGCCGGAGCCGCCCATCTCGACCCAGTCCCGGCGGCTCTCCATGTACAGGTGTACCTCGGCCGACGGCTCAGTGTAGGGGAAGAAGCTCGGCACGACGTTGACCTTCGGAAAGCCCATCTTGCCGTAGAAGGCCGACAGCGTGCCGACGAGGCTGGCCAAGCTGGCCCGCTTATCGACGATGATGCCGTCCACCTGGTGAAACACCGGCAGATGCTTGTAGTCCACCGTTTCACGCCGAAAGACCGGGCCGATCACGAAGTACTTGCCGGGGCGGCCCTGAATGTGTTTGGCGAGGGCGCGAATGGTTGCCGAGGTCGTGTGGGTCCGCAGGACCGGCTTGTGGGCCATCTCGCGGCTCCAGCGATACTGCCAGCCGGTCGAGCCGGTGTCGCCGCCGTTTTCGTGCGTGGCCCGGATGCGCTCGACCAACTTGTCATCGGGCAGCGTGGTGGTGTTGGGCCTGCTGACGTAAAAGGTGTCTTGCATGTCGCGCGCCGGGTGGTCCTGGGGCTGGAACAAGGCGTCGAAGTCCCAGAAGCTCGACTCGACCCACGGGCTGACGATTTCCTCGAAGCCCATTTCCAGGAACACGCGGCGAACACGGTCGAGCGTGCGCTGGAAGGGGTGCTCCTTGCCCGGATATCGTTTTTTGGCCGCGAGCGTCACGTCGTACGGCTGAAGCTCGACATCGCGCCAGCCGCCGTCCGCCAGCAACTCCGGCGAAAGCTGGGTCACCTTACGCCGACCCTTGACACCTTCAGTGAGCAGTTTGCGCCCGGCTTCGGTAATCGCAACTTGTCGCCGCGTGCGCTGCTTGACGATCAGAAAGCCCTTGCGCTTGGCGAGCAGCTTGAGAGCGTCACCCACGGGGATGCCCTCGGCTTCGAGATCGGGACGCACGGCCACCCGTTGACCGGCCAGCGCCTTGACGAGCAGTTCGTCGGGGGTGGGAGGACCGTCGGCGGCGGGGGCGTCGTCGGCCAGAACGAGAGTGTCGCCGTCCTTGCGTGCCCAGCGCCGCTGGTTCAGCCAGCGCAGCGATTGTCCCACCTGTCCGGCGTTCAGGTCACAGTGGTCGGGCACCTCGGTCAGCTTGCACCTGCCGCCGTTGGCCGCCAGCACGCCGACGATGACGCGCTCGGGCAACGGCTGTTCGGCGTACGGCTCGCCATCGGCTCCGAGCCGGAGTTCTTCGTACGCAACCTCGTCGACCGTAACCAAGCCGGCTTCCTGGAGCGCGACGCAGCCGCCGCTGACCTGCGACTGGTCGGTGCCCAGCCCTTCGGCCAACTTCGGCATCTCGATCGCGGCGGGAAGCTCGGCCAAGTGTTGCAGTATGTCATATTGTATCTGTGGCAGGTCCATAGGCCTTTTCCTCACGTTTTGGATACGAAGTAACTTGTGTATCGCATGCACCCAAGTGGCTCAAGAGCGCGGCTGCCCGATAAGCCCAGTTTTCTTTCTTCGCCAGCGGCAATGCCGGGGCGCGTGGCACTTGGCGATCAGTAAGATCAACGCTGGCGCGTGTTTTTTCGGAACGTGGTCAAAAACCGGTCGGCGGAGGGAGATTCAGGGTGGCCGCGGTCGCTGGAGGGCTCATAAAACGGCCTCCGCGATGGCGGGGCGGGCGATTGGCGGGGCCGTGCTCCAAGTGGGATGTGATGAGGGGGGAAAGGTCGCAGGGCTGGGGCGTACAATTGAGCAAACTTGGGATGAGGCGACTAGGAGTTGCCCCACCGGCTGACTCTGACCCACGGCCCCGGTGCTTTCCTGAGGAGGATTGAAGCATGAACGAAGCCGATTTCCAGAAACGACTATCTGAACTGGTGGCCGAAATCGACACTTTGCCGCAAGGCGAGCGCGATCGTTTGCGTAAGCTGGCCAGCGAAACCAAGGACCGTCACGAGCAGATCAAGAAGAGCGTCAGCAGCTTGCAGGAGAGCATCGATTTCCTGCGGCTGGGCATCAAGTACATGCTCTTCGACCTGGAAGCCACGCGCCGCGAGAATGGCTACCTGCGCAAGATGCTCGAGAATGACAACAACAGCAACAACAGCGGTGACAATCAGTAATCGGACCCCCCAAGCCCGGCGCGGATCCCAGCTTGGGCTCCACGTCGAACGACCAAGACCCCAGCAACGCCCCATCGACGTTTCCTGACACACACTCAACGGACCCGGTGATCGCCGTCGCCGGGTCCGTTCTTATGTGAGCAGATTCTGAACGGTGAGCTGTTCACCGGCCCGAACGAGGCCCAGGCGGTCGTGGAGGGGCATCGTCTGGGGTAGAATCGCCGCCGGCGGCGGCCAGGTTACTCTCGTGCTTCCATCCGCGTGATGGACACGGGTGAAGGGGCCTGGCTCGCACGAGCGCGCCCCCATAGACAGGCGAGATGGCATGGGACAGGAAGAACTGCGAGTACGCGACACGCCAGACAGACCTCCTGTAGCCCGTGCTTGTGTGGGTATTCTCCTCTCGATGGGCGTGTGGGGGGGGCTGCTGTTTGGGGCAGCCGGCACGCTCACGTGGACACGGGCGTGGATTCACCTTGGCCTCTGGATCGTGACGATGGTCACGAACCTCGTGATCCTCCTCAGGAGTAACCCGGCCTTGCTGGCCGTACGCATGAAGAGCCGGACTGTTGAAAGAAAGTTCGACAAAGTGATTGTGTATTGCTTGCAGTCTGTCACCCTCGCGATCCCGATCCTGGCCGGATTGGACGCCGTCCGGTATCAGTGGGCGCTGCTTCCCCTCTGGGCCGCTGGTCTTGGCGCCATCCTCCACGTGGCGGGAGACGTCTTCATTCTCTGGTCGATGATTGTCAACCCATTCCTCGAAGGCGCTGTTCGAATACAAAGTGAGCGCGGCCACCGAGTCATTGCGACCGGACCGTACGCCATCGTTCGGCATCCCATGTATGTTGGCATCATCCTGGCACTTGCTGGAATACCACTTCTACTGGGGTCGAGCTGGGCGTTTGTCCCGGCTGGTGTCGTGGCGCTGTTGTTCGTCATCCGGACGGTCTTTGAGGACCGAATGCTGCGCGAGGAGCTCCCCGGCTATGAAGCATACGTGCTCAAGACGCCCCATCGGCTGATACCCGGCGTCTGGTGAGAACGTGCGCGTGGCGCATGCCGGCACTGACGGAGAGTCCGACGAGCTAGGGTGTCGCGCCGTCCAAGCCGTAGTAGCTCACCTCCGCACCGGCGGCATGTTCGCAGCCGATTTCGAGGACCACCAGGGCGTTGGCGCGCGCTGCGGCCACGACATCGTGTGAGCCCTTGAGCGGCAGAACGGTCACTCGGGGCAGCGGGTGATCGGCTTCGAGCAGCGCGGGAGCGAAGGTGGTGCGATTGCCGGAGTTACTCGCGGGGGACGCGAGCTGGGCGCGCCGGGGACTCTCATCGAACGCGTGCGGATTGCCGGCCAGCCGCTCGCCGACTGGTTGTACGAACAGCCGCCAGCCGACCAGCGTCGAAACCGGGTTGCCGGGCAGGCCGATCACCCAGGCGTCGCCAAGCCGCGCCGCCAGGACCGGCTTCCCCGGCTTGACGGAAAGTCGATGGAAGATCGTCTCGGCGCCGAGGTCGTCGAGCGCCCCTGGCACGAGGTCGTAATCGCCGACCGAGACGCCGCCACTGGTCACGACCAGATCAGCCTCGGCGGCGGCCCGCGCGAGAGCCCGCCGGAGCGCATCGAGGTTGTCCGCGGCGGAGCTAACATCGACGGTTAGAAAGTCGGCTCGGCGGGCCAGCGCGGCGAGTGTGCTGCCGTTGCTGTCGCGAATCTGGCCAGGAGCCGGCCGCTGCTCGATCGGGACCAACTCGGAGCCGGTCGAAATGATGGCCACACGCGGGCGCGGCGTGACGCTGATCCGGGTCGCGCCGGCGGTGGCGAGCAGGGCAATCACCTGCGGCGTTACGAGATCGCCGGGCTCACACAGCGGATCGCCCGCAGAGCACAACTCCGCCTTGTTGCGTACGAAGCTGCCGGAACTCAGTACCTCCAGGAGGACGGCGCCGTCGGGCTGAACCTGTGCCCGCTCTTGAGGGACGACGGTATCCGCCCCGTTTGGGATGACAGCACCGGTGAAGATCCGCGCTGCCGTCTGGGGGGGCAATTCTCGGGCCGGATCGCCGGCCGGGACTTCGAAAGCCACCGACAGGGCTCGCTGGGCTGCAAGGTCGGCCGCCCGTACGGCATAGCCGTCCATTGTGGACACGTCGGTCGCGGGTAGATCGGTGGTGGATCGTGGCGACTCCGCCAAGCGGCATCCGAGAGCATCGCCCAGGCCAAGCGTGACGGGGGCTAGGCACCGGACCCGCTGGGTCAGGAGTTCTCGAGCACTGTCAAAATCGAGCATGGTGCGTTCCAGAAGGTAGATGACTCGCCCCATTATATCGGGTTCGCCAGCCCGGGCTAATCAGATGCCGCGCGGACTGGGGCCCGCGGTTCCCTAGCTCCGGGACTTGTGAACGGCTGTACCAGTCCTTGAACAAGCGTGATTTATTCGCTTGATTTTGAGAAACACTCGAAATGCCCGCGTTTTCGCGTATAAGAGGCGGAGTTAATCACGCTTGTTTAACGACTAGGCCTCCTTTCGTGAATACGTCGACTATGACAAACCGGACGTTGACTGTAGACAAACCGCGAAGAGCCGCGCGCGGGCTGAAGCCCGCGGCGCCTCCCATGAAGCCCGTGGCGAGTGCCGAAATGAGAATGAACCACAACCAATGGCGATGAAACTAGCTATCAGCGGCAAGGGGGGCGTGGGCAAGTCGACCATCGCGGCGATGTTCGCCCATCTGGCCGTGGCCGACGGGCAGCGAGTGCTCGCCATCGACGCCGACCCGGATGCGAACTTGGCCGCGGCGTTGGGGATGCCCGCTGCCCAGCGGCGCAAGATCGTCCCCCTCTCCGAACGACGGGCGCTGATCGAAGAGCGCACCGGCGCCAAGGTGAACCAGTACGGCCAAGTCTTCAAGCTCAATCCGGATGTCTCGGACATCGCGGAGAACGAATCAGCGCGCATCGGCGACATTCACCTACTCGTCCTGGGTGCCATCGAGAGCGGCGGCTCCGGGTGTGCCTGCCCGGAAAGCGTGCTGCTGCGAGCGCTGCTCATGGACGTGGTTCTGTACAAGGACGATTGCGTAATCCTGGATTTCGAGGCCGGTCTGGAGCATCTGGGCCGGGCCACCGCCCAGGGTGTTGACCTCATGGCGGTCATTGTCGAGCCCGGTCGTCGAGCGGTCGAGACCGCCGCCAGCGTTCGCCGACTGGCGGGCGAGATTGGCGTTCGGCGAGTCGTGCTAATCGGCAACAAGATAGCCAGCGAGGAAGAACGCGCGTTTCTGGAGCGAGAGTTGGATGGAGCGGCGTATCTGGGCGGCTTGCCGTTCAGTGAGACGGTCCGCCGGGCTGACCGCGAGGATCTTTCCCTAATGGACATTGCGGACGTGGAATTGAGGCGGCAATTCCGCGAGCTGTGGGATAAGATCAAGACGCAATCATCAGTAGGATAGACCGAGGAGACTGACGATGGACGTAACGCCGAAGTGCATGGCCACGGCGATCGGCTCGATGCCGTACGCGGACCCGGCCCCGGCGCTCGATGTGATCTTCGGCGCGATCCCGGACGCCCCGATCTGGCCGCAGCTATCCAAACGCGGGCTGCGCGAGCAAATGGAGATTCAGTACTCCGAGGGTCTGCCGCGCATCGTGATCGACGAAGAGAAGGCCCGAATGTACATCGACACGAGCGGGGACTACTCCGAGGAGTTGGCCGCGTTCTATGAAGGCTACATGGCGGCCGAGGAGAGCGGCGACTGCTCGTCGATGGCGATCAGCCCAGAGTTCTCGGCGGGCATTCCCGCACTGGAGAGCAGGCTCCAGGCCGACGGTCGGAAACTGCCGTTCGTCAAGTGTCAGACGACCGGTCCGATCTCGCTCGCTCTGACCATCACCGACGAGAACAAACGCGCCATCTACTACAATGAGGAATTCGTCGATACGGTCGTCAAGGGTATGGCGATGAAGTGCCGCTGGCAGATTCAGCGGCTCAAGTCCTACGCCGAGAACGTCATCTGCTTCGTGGACGAGCCGATTCTGTCGGCGTTTGGCAGCTCGACGTACGTCTCGGTTCAGCGCGAAGACGTAATCGCCAAGCTCGGCGAGGTGATCGAAGCGATCCACGCTGAAGGGGCGATTGCGGGCGTGCATTGCTGCGGCAACACCGACTGGTCGTTGCTCGTCGACGTCGGCGCCGACATGGTGAACTTCGACGCCTTCGAGTTCGGCGAAACGGTGGCACTGTATCCCGACCATATGAAGACTCAGCTCGTCGAGCGGAGAAACTCGCTGGCGTGGGGCGTCGTGCCGACCAGCACCGCGATTCGCGACCAAACGGTCGACAGCCTGGTGGAGCGCTTCGAGAAGGGCGTCGATCATCTGGCGGCGCGGGCCGGCATCGACAAGCAGTTAATCCTCGAACGCGCCTTCATTACGCCCTCGTGTGGTACCGGATCGATGGATCCGGCCGACGCCGAACGCGTGTTCCAATTGCTCGGCGAAACCAGTCGGGCGCTGCGCGGCAAGTATGGCTTCTAGAACAGTAGCGGCCGACCTCCGAGTCGGCCGAGTTCCAGGTAATGTGGCACCCGGGCCGCTTTGACTGGCGGCATGTGTCTTGCTTCACGGAGGTCTGAGCGCACATGAGCTGGACACTAGCCGTCACAGGCAAGGGGGGCGTGGGCAAGACCACGATGGCTGCCTTGGCGGTCCAATGGCTGGTCGAGAGTCGCCGTACGCCGGTGTTGGCGGTCGACGCCGACCCCAATACCTGCCTCGATGGCTTGCTCGGTCTGCGAGTTGCGTCGGCTGTGGGAACTCTGCGCGAGGAGGCTCGACAGATCGTCCAGGCCCAGGCGACTTCCACCGGCGGCATGGGCAAACAGCAGTTGCTGGAGATGAAGATCAACCAGAGTCTCGCCGAGGCCGATGACTTCGATCTTCTCGCCATGGGACGCCCCGAGGGGCCGGGCTGTTACTGCTACGCAAACAATGTGCTGGGGGCCGCGATTCGCCGACTGACGGACTCCTATCCGTCCGTTGTGATCGACAACGAGGCGGGCCTGGAGAACCTCAGTCGTCGCATCGTCCAGCGCGTCGATCACCTGCTCTTTGTGACCGACCCGTCGGCTCGCGGCCTGACAACCGCCCGCCGGCTGTACGACCTGGCCGGCGAAATGGGGATTGACGCCGGAGCGAAGAGCCTGGTGGTTAACCGTGTTTGGGACGACAAATGCCTTGATCGAGCCCGGCATACTTTCGACAATACGCCCGTCCGGATCCTCGGCGGCGTTCCAGAGGATTCGGATTTCGCCAGACGCGACGCGGATGGCGAGCCGGTTTGGACTCTCTCGAAGGACAGCGCCGTCTACTCGGCGGCCGCGAACATCTTCGAATCGATAGTTCCCAGCCAATAGCAGCAGAGACACACACCGGCGTGGCACAGCCTCTGGCCACGGCCGCAGGAGATATGATGGCCAAGAGCAGACCACCAAGGGAGAAAGCCACCGATTCAGCCAGCGTGGAGATGCTGGAGAAAGCGGCCGCCGATGGCGTCGATGACGCCTTCTCACGCGCCGACGCCCAGGGCAAACTCTGCACGTTCGGCGTCGACGGCGTCTGTTGCCGCCTGTGCCATATGGGGCCGTGCCGCATCACTCGCAAGTCTCCGACGGGTATCTGCGGCGCCAACGCCGACACAATCGCGGCCCGCAATCTCCTGCGCGAGGTTGCGGCCGGAACCGCGGCACACAGCGATCACGGCCGCGGCCTCGTGCTGCTCTTGAAGTCGATCGCCGAGGGGCGTGGCGGCGACTACCGGATCAAGGACGAACGCCGCTTGCGCAGCGCCGCCCACGAGTGGAACATCCCGATCGAAGGCTTATCCACACTCGAGGTCGCCGCTAAGTTGGTCGAGGTCTTCCAAGCCGAGTTCACCTTGCAGGAGGGCAAGCTACGGACGCTCTCGCTGGCCCCCGAGCCGCGACAAGGCGTCTGGGATCGCCTGGACATCGCGCCGCGCGGCATCGACTCCTCGGTGGTCGAAGCGCTGCACCGCACGCACATGGGTGTCGATCACGACTACCGCAACCTGGTTCACGGCGCGCTCAAGACCGCGATCGCCGACGGCTGGGGCGGTTCGATGATTGCGACGACCGTCAGCGACATCCTCTTCGGCACGCCCGAGCCGGTGCGCGGCGCCGCCAATCTTGGCGTTCTGGAGGAGAAGAGCGTAAACGTCCTGGTTCACGGGCATGAGCCGGCCCTTACCGAGATTCTGGTCGCCGCATCACGCGACCCGGAGATCATCGCGAGGGCCCAGGCGGTCGGCGCCGAGGGCGTCAATCTCGCCGGCATCTGCTGCACGGCAAACGAGGTGCTGATGCGGCATGGCGTCCCAGTGGCGGGCAATTTCCTCCAGCAGGAGTTGGCGATTGTCACCGGGGCCGTCGAGCTGATGATCACCGATGTGCAATGCTGCATGGCCTCGCTGCCATCGGTAGCTCGCTGTTACCACACCAAGGTCGTCACGACAAACCCAATTGCCAGGAACCAGGAAGCCGAGCGTATCGAGTTCGACGAGTCCAACGCATTTGATTGCGCTCGGCGTATTCTCCACAAGGCGATCGACAACTTCCCCAACCGCGACCCGAAGAAGGTGTGCATCCCGGACTCCAGCCGTCCGCTGGTGGCCGGCTTCAGCAACGAGACGATCTTCAACATGCTCGGCGGCACATTCCGGCGGAGCTTCCGACCGCTCAACGACGCCATCATCACCGGTCGTATCCGCGGTCTGGCGGGCATCGTCGGCTGCACCAACGCCCGCAGCCGCGCCGATGACTACATCGTCACACTGACGAAGGAGCTGATAAGCCGCAACATCCTTGTCCTGCAAACCGGCTGTGCGGCGGTGGCCTGCGGCAAGCAAGGACTCCTGACGCCGGAAGCCGCGCTCGAATTGGCGGGACCGGGTCTTCGCGAGGTATGCGAGGCGGTGGGCATTCCGCCGGTGTTGCACATGGGCTCGTGCGTTGACAACTCGCGCATCCTGATGGCCGCGACCTACGTGGTCGAGGAAGGCGGGCTTGGAAACGACCTGTCGCAACTTCCGGCAATCGGCGCAGCGCCCGAGTGGATGAGCGAGAAAGCCGTCGCCATCGGCCACTACTTCGTGGCGTCCGGCATCGACGTCGTGCTCGGTCGGCCGTTCCACACCGGCGGCTCGCGGGCTTTGACGGACTACCTGTGCGAGGGTCTTCAGGATGTGGTCGGCGCCAAGTTCCATTACATCTCGGATGTCGACCAGGCCGTCGAGACTATCTGTGCCCATATCGAGGCCAAGCGCGACGCGCTGGGCATCAACCGCAAGACGGAAAGGAAACTCCTCGACATGAAGGACCGGAGGGCGTTAGATGTCTAAGGCCATCGCCACCGACGCTATCATGGGCGCGCGCGACGCTGTCTCCAGGGCCAACGTGATACTAGCCGACGCGATTCAAACCAAGGGCGCCGATCATCCGGTCTGCTTCCCCGACACCGCCTACTACATGCCCGTGATCTACTCGATGACCGGCATCAAGGCGGAGAAGCTCTCGGACTTTACCGCTGTCTTGCAGCGCTGCGAAGAGTTGCTGCCCGAGCCGCCGACCGACGCGGTCTGGCTACCGTACCTGGGCGGCGCACTCGATGCCGGCATGGCGACGCTGTTTGCGTTCGAGACGATCGAGGCCTGCAAGACCATCGTCGGCCCCGATCCAGTCAACGGGATTTGGCTGGGCGCCGCCGACGACGTAATCATGCGCGAGCGCGGCATCGAATTCGTGGACGGGACGGCCCCCGGTTTCGCCGCTGTGGTGGGCGCCGCGCCGGATTCGGCCACCGCCGTCCGCATCGCCACGCAGTTGCAGGAGAAGAACCTGTACGTCTTCATGTCCGGCCATTCGAACGGGACATCCTTCGCCGAGCAGCTTCATTCCGAGGGCGTGCAGCTTGGCTGGGAGACGCGCCTAGTGCCGTTTGGCCGCGACGTTTCGGCCACCATCTACGCCCTCGGATTCGCCAACCGGGCCGCCTTGTCGTTCGGCGGCGTGGCGCCCGGCGACTTCAAGCGCAACCTGCGCTACAACCAAAACCGTATTTTCGCGTTCGTGCTGGCACTGGGCGAGGTGACTCAGGAGAAATACGCCGCCGCCGCCGGTGCGATCAACTACGGCTTCCCGACCATTGCCGACACCGACATCCCCGAGATTCTCCCGACCGGCGTCTGCACTTACGAGCACGTGGTCAGCAATGTTCCGCTGGACGACATCGTCGAGCGCGCCCTGGAGGTGCGCGGCTGCAAGATCAAGATCGCCAACGTGCCGATTCCGACGCCCTACGGCCCGGCCTTCGAGGGCGAACGCATCCGCAAGAACGAATCGCGCGCCGAGTTCGGCGGCCAACTCACCACCGCCTTCGAATTCGTCCAGATGCGCGAGATGGACGAAATCGACGACGGCCAGATCGAGCTGATCGGACGCGACGTGGACGAGATCGAGGAAGGCGGCTCACTGCCGCTGGCCATCTGGGTCGAGGTCGCGGGGCGTAAGATGCAACCCGACTTCGAGCCGATCCTCGAACGCCAGATTCACCACTTGGTCAACGGCGCCGAGGGCATCTGGCACATGGGCCAGCGCGACATCGTCTGGACACGCATCAGCAAGAAGGGCTTCGAGCGCGGACTGCGGCTGCGCCATTACGGCGAGATTCTGCACGCCAAGTTCCTCTACGAATATCCCGCGATCGTCGACAAGGTGAAAGTAACGCTGATCACCGACCTGGACGAGGTCGAGCGGCGTCTGGCCGTCGCCCGCAAGGTGTACGTCGAGCGCAATCGCCGGCTGGAGTCGATGACCGACGAGTCGGTCGATACGTTCTACAGTTGTCTGCTGTGCCAGTCGTTCGCCCCCAACCACGTCTGCATGATCACGCCCGAGCGGCTCGGATTGTGCGGCGCCTACAACTGGCTCGACGGCAAGGCCGCGCACGAGATCGACGAAACCGGCCCCAACCAACCGGTCACCAAGGGCCATTGCATCGATCCGGACCTCGGCATCTGGGAGGGCGTCAACGAGTACGTGCATAAGAACTCGCACGGCGCGATTTCCTGCTACACCGCCTACAGCCTGATGGACCGACCGATGACCTCCTGCGGCTGCTTCGAGGTCATCATCGGCTATGTGCCCGAGTGCAACGGCGTGATGATCGTCAATCGCGAGTTCCCCGGCGATACGCCGGTGGGCATGCCGTTCAGCACTCTGGCCGGCTCGGTCGGCGGCGGAGTCCAAACGCCCGGCTTCATGGGCGCCGGCAAGGCCTTCCTCTCCAGCCGAAAGCTGCTCGCCGCTGACGGCGGCTATCCCCGCGTGGTCTGGATGACCAAGGCGCTCAAGGAGATCCTCGGCGAGGACTTCGCCAAACGCGCCGCCGAGGCGGGTTGTCCCGACCTGCTCGACAAGATCGCCGACGAGTCGATCGCCACTGAACCGTACGAGATTCGCAAGCACATGGAGAAGGTCAAGCACCCCGCGCTCGATCTGCACGACATGGGCGCGATCGGCAGCGCGCCGGACGAGCCGTCAGCCCCGGCACGGCAACCAGCCACCACTGAGGCGGCTGCTGCCGAACCCGCGCTGGTCGAGCAGCGCGACGAACTGGTGCCGGCGGCGATCATCGACAAAGCGGCCCTGCTGGCCGAGTTGCAAGCCGAACTCAAGGGGCAAGTCACACGCGACGTCGTGGCCGAGCTGATCGGCACATTGCAGGACAAGTTCCTCGGCGGGCGAACGGAGACCGGGCGCGAAGCTGACGATACGCCACCGGCAGTTGAGAAGCCCGATACGCCGGAGCGCTACGCCTCTGAGAAACTCGCGGATGTAACGGCCTTCGCCATCCCGCGCGACAAGCCCGTCGAGACCATTGAAGTCGTGACGCTCGGAACTCACGGGCGAACGGTCACGGTCGGCGGCCAGAACTGCATGCCGTTCCACTACTTTGAAGGCGCCAGCCCGCACAAGCCGGCGCTCGTGCTGGAGGTCTTCGACGTAGTCAACCCCAAGATTTCGCCGGTCCTGCGCGAGGTCTGGGGCGATCTGCTCGAGCGTCCGGCGGACATGGCGCGCCAGGCGGTCAACGAGTACGGAGCCGACGCAATCTCCGTCCGTCTCGAAGGCACGCACCCCGAGAAGGGCAACCGCAGCCCTGATGAGTCACTCGCCCTGGTCAAGGACGTCCTGGCCGCCGTTGACGTACCGCTCATTGTCACCGCACATAGTCACTACGAATCGGCCAACGCGGTTATGAAGAAGGTCGCGGCCGGCTGCTCGGGCGAGCGGCTCTTGCTCAACTGGGCCGAGGCCGACAACTACCGCACAATCGCCGGCGCTGCATTGGCTTACGATCATTGCGTCGTGGCCCAGACGCCGATCGACGTGAACCTGGCCAAGCAGCTCAATATCCTGCTGACCAACATGGACTTGCCGCGCGAGCGAATCATCATGGACCCGCTGGCCGGCGCCCTGGGGTACGGCCTCGAATACACGTATTCGGTGATGGAGCGAATCCGCTTGACCGCACTCGGCGGTGACAGCGCTCTGGCGTTTCCGATGCTGGTGCGCGTCGGCCAGGAGGCTTGGAAGACCAAGGAAGCCGTCGCGTCCCACAGCGCCTTCCCATCATGGGGCGATCTGGCGCGCCGCGCGGTGATGTGGGAGGTTCAGACGGCCATGCCGCTGGTGCTGGCCGGAGCGGATATCGTCATCCTCTACCACCCCGAGTCACTAGCCGCGATCCGCCGAAGCGTGAACCGGCTGGCCGCAACCGCTGTGGCACAGGCTTCCAGCCTGTGAATCCACCAGCATGATAAGGACGCTGAGCAAATGGCTCTGACCGGACTACAAATACAGAAGCTGCTGCCCAAGACGAACTGCAAGGAGTGCGGCTGTAGCACATGCCTGGCATTCGCCATGAAGCTGGCCGCCAAGAAGGCCGAACTGGCCGAGTGCCCCTACGCCTCGGACGAAGCCAAGGCCGTGCTCGGCGCCGCCGCCGAGCCGCCGATTCGTGTGGTGAATGTCGGCGAAGGCGACCAGACCTTCAAGGCTGGCGGCGAGACCGTTGTCTTTCGCCACGAGAAGACCTTCGTGAATCAAACCGGCCTTGGGCTGGCCGTTGATGACGCCATGGACGACGCCGAGCTGCGGAAGCAAGTCAGTACGCTGCGCGACTACGAGTTGGTACGCGTCGGCGAAATCCTCCGGCTGGACGCCGTCAGCATCGCATTCAAGAGTGGTTCGCTCGAGCGCTTCCTGGCCGCCGTCGAAACCGTGGCGTCGATCTGGCCGCGTGCCTTGGTCATACGCAGCGACGACGCTTCCGTTCTGCGCGCGGCGGCCGAGAAGCTCCACGGGCGACGCCCCTTGCTGGCTTCGGCGACATTGGCGACCGTCTCCGAACTCGCCGACATCGCCAAGGACACCGGCTCCGCCCTGGTCGCGGCCGCCGACAACTTCGACGACCTCGTCTCGATTGTCGATCAACTCCGCGCCGCCGAGTTCCGGGACGTCTTCCTGGAGCTGCGGGCCGACAGCCTGTCTGAACACTACCAGAACAACGCGATCATCCGCCGCGGAGCGCTGAAGTCCGGCCTCAAGAGCCTGGGCTACCCGATCCTCAAGTACATCGACACCGGCAATCAACTCGACGACGCCGTCGCGGCCGGGATCGAGATCGCAAAGTACGGCGGACTGGTGATCCTGCCGAAGTTCGACCCGGCCGACTTCGCGCCGCTGCTGACACTACGGCAGAACATCTTTACCGACCCGCAGAAGCCCATTCAGGTCGAACCACAGGTCTACCCGGTCGGCGAACCCGACGAGAACAGCCCGGTCTTCGTAACAACCAACTTCTCGCTCACCTACTTCATCGTTGCCGGCGAAATCGAAAACGCCGGCGCCTCGGCCTGGCTGGTCGTACCCGAGTGCGAGGGTCTCAGCGTCCTGACCGCTTGGGCGGCCGGGAAGTTCGGCGGCGACAAGATCGGTGCGTTCGTCAAGGAAAGCGGCCTGGGTGATCGCATCGTGAGTCGAAGAATCGTGATCCCGGGATACGTCGCCCAAATCTCCGGCGAATTGGAAGAAGCACTGCCCGGTTGGCAGGTCATCGTCGGCCCGCAGGAAGCCGGCGATATCGAGAGCTTCGTCAAGAACGTCCTTACAACATAGCGCCATGCCCACTGTCACGTTTCTACCAGCCGCTCGATCCGCAACAGTTAGCGAGGGAACGTCGCTACTGGACGCCGCCGCCCAGGCCGGCGTGACGATCACCGCCCCCTGTGGCGGCGAGGGCGCCTGCGGCGAGTGCCGCGTCCTGCTCGAATCCGGCTCGGTCGAGCAGGTTCCACGCGGCTGCCTCTCGACCAACGAGCTGGACGCCGGGTGGGTTCTGGCCTGCGGCAGCCGCGTCAGCGTGGACATCACTGTGCGCGTAATCGAGGAGGAAACGCACGCGGCGACGCGGATTGTCACCGCAGGCGCCGGGCGACCGCCCGCGGCGGGTCTGGACGCTCGGGTTCCGGAGCCCGAGCCGTCGGCCGTCAAGCATCACCTCGTCGTGGAGACTCCCGTGCTTGGGGAGTCTTTCAGTGACTTTGCACGCCTCACACGCGCGCTGCGGGCCCCAACCGGTGCCGAGGTTAACGTGGCCGGCCTGCCCGTTCTCCGCGACCTGGCCGCCGCGCTGCGATCTGACAACGGCAACGTCACGGCCACGGTCGATCTCGGCCATGGAACCGCGTCGGCCGAAATCGTCCGCATCGAGCCGGGCAACACCGCAAGCTGTCAGGTAGGGTTGGCGATCGATGTCGGAACCACCACCTGCGCCGTTAGCCTCGTGGACCTGGTGCGCGGGCACACGCTCGGGACGGCGGCCGACTACAACGGCCAGCTCGCGCGCGGCGCCGATATCATCAGCCGCATCAGCTACGCCAAGACACCCGAGCGCGCCGATGAGCTTCGCCGCCTCGTCCTGGGTACCGTCAACGACTTGATCGTTCGCCTGTGTGCCCAGCACGCGGTCGCCGCGGAGCAGATCGACAACGCGGTCGTCGCCGGCAACACAACCATGGTGCACCTGCTACTCGGCCTGCACCCCGAGTACATTCGCCTGGAGCCCTATACGCCCACCGTCAATTGTCCGCCGCGTCTGCGAGGACGCGAGGTCGGCCTCAGCATGAACCCCGAAGCCTACGTCCTCTTCGCGCCCGGCGTCGGCAGCTACGTCGGCGGCGACATCACCGCCGGCCTGCTCCAGACCGCGCTCGCCACCGATGACGAAGACATCCGGCTGTTCCTCGACATCGGCACCAACGGCGAGGTGGTCGTCGGCAACGGCGAGTGGCTGATGGCCTGTGCCGCTTCCGCCGGGCCGGCTTTCGAGGGCAGTGGTGTCGGCTGTGGGATGCGCGCCGACAATGGCGCAATCGAGCGCGTCCGGATCGACCCCCACTCCGGCCAGGCGCATGTCAGCGTGATCGGCGGAGGCCGGTCACGCGGCGTCTGCGGCTCCGGGATGATCGACCTGTTGGCCGAACTGTGGGCCGCCGGCCTGCTCGATCAATCGGGCAAGTTCCACCCCTCGCGCGGCGACGGCCGCATAGCCCCGGCCGCGGGCGGCGGCAGATGCCTGGCCTACACGATCGTGCCGCAAGCCGAGACTGACACTGGCCGGCCAATCGCGATCGACGAGCATGATATCCAGAACCTATTGCGAACCAAGGCGGCCGTGTACAGTGCTTGTGCGGTCATGCTCAAGTCGCTTGATCTCGATTTCGGAGCAGTCGCGGAAGTCTATGTCGCCGGTGGTTTTGGGCGGTTTCTGGATCTGGAGAAGTCAATCACCGTGGGTCTGCTGCCGGACCTGCCGCTGGATCGATTCACGTATCTCGGCAACTCCGCCCTCAGCGGCGCCCAGGCGATGCTATGTTCGGCGTCCGCCCGCGAGAAGGCGAAAAGCTTGGCCGACAGAATGACTTACCTCGAACTCAACGTCGCCCCGGCATACATGAACGAATACACTGCGGCTCTCTTTCTGCCCCACACCGACCTCGACCGCTTCCCAACGGTCAAGGCCGCGTTGGCAACCAGACGAAGCTAGTGCCCAAGGAACTCCGCCATGAGCCCTAATTGCCCCGGCCAGGACATGCGCAACTGGAAGCCCGAGGACATCTTCTTCGTCCCCTGCCCCCATTGCGGCGCCCA
>CAZUCH010000005.1:0-22297 GCA_964619045.1 uncultured Planctomycetales bacterium
GAGCGGGCCCTCCTGCACGACGAGTCGATCCGCACACTCAAGCGGCTGTAATCCGCGACTATTGAGACCGGCAGCCAGAGCCGTTTCACGAGATGTCTGTCGTGCTGTAAGTGTGCCAGTGTGCCACGGCTCTGTGAGCCGTGAGAGTTAGGGAACAAGCCGCTGCCCAAGAGCAGTGGCGCGCGGGACCATTTCCGAAACTGCTCTAGCCGCCGCTCAGGAGCGCCACGAATGGGTCAATGTCGTCGAAGTCCACGTCGCCGTCGGCGTTGAGCCATCCGTGGCCACGCGCCTACGCTCCTGCGGAGCGGAACGACGGTACCTGTGAGGCGAATGGCCTCGCTGGCGCGGATAGCGGTACGCCGCCGATTCCGCCACGCACCCTCCAATGACCGACCGCGCCACAAGAAACCGGCCGGTACCGCGCCCACTGAGGGACTCGGTACCGGCCATGTCGTACTCAACCGCTACGGGCGAACCCTAGCCGCCGATTAGTGCCACGAAGGCATCGATGTCGTCGAAGTCAACTCCACCGTCACCGTCGCAGTCGGCGTTCAGCCAGTTGCAGTCAGGGTACTGTTCCAGATAGCCCGTTTCGCCGCCCAGGGCCAGGACAAAGGCGTCAATGTCGTCAAAATCAACATCGCCATCGCAGTCCATGTCGCCCAGGACGAACGCGTCCTCGCAGCCAAACATCGACACCCGGAACGCATCGATCCCGGCCTCGACCACCGATTGCGGATCGAAGTCCGAAGCCTCGAAACGCACCTTGACCTGCGCCGTCGGCGTCACATAGTCGCCAACCACGAACGAGTACACCGTCCAGCCGGCAGCCGACTCCGGGCCGAAGCTCTCGACCTCTGTCCAGTTTCCGCCGTTGTTGTTGGATACCTCAACCACGAAGTAGTCCGTGTGTGGAGCATCGCCACAGAAGTTGGCGTACCACAGAGCGTAACTCACCTCGGCGTCGCCGCCGCTCAGGTCGATGGTCGGCGAGGTCAGCCACGTATAACCACCGTCCACGTCGGAGTTGTCGGCCCCGTTGTCGGTCACATAGCAGTAGCCCGAACCATCATAGTCCGTCGGCGGATCGCAGCGGACGCCCCCGCCGGTCGGGATGGCACGCTGCCACTGGCCGTCCGTCAGACCGCCGCCGTTGTACACCGTCCAGCCCATGTTCGTGTTGAAGTTGTCCTCCATGACCACCGTATACACACCCACGTCGGCACTAAAAACGGCCGAGGGGGCTGTAGGCGGCTGAGTGATCGTGCCACTCTGCGTGCCCGCCGCGCTGAAGTAGTACTCGGGCGTCGAGTCACATGTCGCCGCCGGCAACGTCGCGCGATACATCTCGCCTCCGAGATGCTCCAGCGGCGCCGTCAGGAACACACCACCGTGATAGCGATAGTGCAACTGGCCGGAGTCTTCGACGTAGGCTTCATCGCCCTCGACGATGCGAACAGTGATCTCGGTCGCCTCGCCGGGCGCCATCAACTCGGGCAACGCGTCGGGGAAGCCAATGGCCAGTGATCCGCCGGTGGCGATGAACTGCACGTCGTCAATGTTCCAGCCCGGCATGGTAACGCCACCGTCTGTCGGTCCCATGCCCCAACGAACGTACACGTTGGATTCATTGTCGGCGATGGCCGAGATGTCGAACTCTTGTAGTTGCCAGGAGTTGTCCGTCACGTCGGCGCCCGTATCAGTCGCCCGCCAGATCACGGTCCAGTTCGCTCCGTTGTTGCTAACCTCGACCGTCGCCTCGTCGAAATTGCTGTTGGACTCCACGGCGAGCCAGCGCCAGAAGCTGAGCGTGACGTCCTCCAGCCCCGTGCAGTCAATCGCCGTCGTCGTCAGGTAGGTGGCCGGGAGATTATTGGGGTAGTCGCCGTACAGGTTATACCCATACACATTGCTGCCGGTGTGCCCGCTGGTGGGATCGCCGAAGCCCGATCCGCCGCCGGTCGGCTGTCCAAAAGCCCAGCCGCCCGCCGCGCTCCAGCCGGGGTCGCTATCCATCGGGAAGCTGTAACTAACGTTCGGCGTCGAGAACGAGTAGCACTCGCCGCCATTGTCGTCGGTCGCCGGATTGCCCTGATTATCGACCGCGTCGACCGCGAAGAAGTACTGGCTATTGAAGTACAGGTCGGAGATCTCGACCGTATGCGCCATGCCGGCCCCGCCCTCGGTGGCCGATTCGGTCAGCGCGTCACAGGCCAGGCCGAAACGCACGGTTCCGACCGCGCTCTCATCGGTCTCGAACGTGATCGTCGCCGTCTCCGAACCGATGGACGCGACCTGCACGTTGAAGATCGCAGGTCCCTGGCAATCCACCGTTGCAGCAGCCGTGACGGATACGTTATAGTGGCCCTGGCCATCATCCGCGTCGATGTATGTCGCGATCACCGCGTCACCATTGGCCACCAGCAGAACGCCGGCGCCGTTGACATCGTCGAGGGGAATGCTGCCGCGGAAGTCGGCGGTCGCGCCGCCGGTCTCGGTCAGCAACACCGTCTCGCCGCCCGGCTCCGAATCGGACACGATCGTAACCGTCACAGTCTCGACGGTCTCGTCGTCAGTATTGAGATCGCAATCGACGACCTGAATCCCGGCCATAGCGCTACACGCGTACAGCGGCGCACTGAGGCCAACCATCCCGGCCGACGAACAGGCCACGAGTTGCGGCGAAGCCGCCAGCGAGAAAGACTGCGGCCCCTGCGGCACGTTGTAGCCGTAAACCTCGATCCGCCAGGCCCCGACTTCGGGACCATTCACCAGCACCTGCTCGATGTTGTTGACATGGTCTTCGGTTGTCCGGACCGCCGGCGCACCCGGATTGGCCAAGCCACCCAGCGTCCACGGGTAGTGCCGCTGCCCGCTCGGGCTGTAGACGCGCAGGTCCAGGTCGTTGACCAGGTTGGGCCCCACATTCGGCGTGCCGGGATAATCGTCCCAGGCCATCGTGACCTTGAGCACGGAATCTCCTGGTTCAACCAGCGCCAAGACCGAATACGTCCCACCTGATGTAACATCGGCTTCCAGGAAGTCCTCCGCGCGCATCACATCGATCGCCGGCTGAATGCGTATCGAGCCATAGCCGAACATGTAGTCCGGCCCCGTGTTGCCGATATCGGTAGCCGTGTGGGCTAACAACGCCTTGAGCGTCGAGTTGCGCGGATCAGGATCACCCGGGAACTGGTTGCGGTAATCCTCCATCAGCAGCGCCAAGCATCCACACACGGTCGGCGACGCCATCGACGTTCCAGACAAACTCCTGTACGCCGTATCACTGCTCGAGTCGCACGACGTCACATCCACGCCCGGGGCCGAGATATCCGGCTTCATCCGGTCATCGTCCGACGGCCCCCAACTGCTGAACGAACTCATCGTGTCGTCCGGACAATTCAGCGCCCCAACGGTAATGTGGTTCTTGGCGCACGCCGGCGGGGCGGTCGTGTGGTACTCGGTGCCGCAGCGACCCGAACCACGCTCGTTGCCGTTCGCCCAGACAATCCGGAACGGCTCGTGAAACAGCGGGTTGGATCCGTCGCCACGCACGATCGTGTCGATCAGATTGGCCGTGACGCCGTAGTTACCCTCCCAATCACAAGGGTATCCGTTGGGAGCCGTGTTGGTCCCGATCGAGTTGTTGGCGATGTCGGCTCCATGGACCTGAATCGCCTCGCTGTAATCATCCTCAATATCGCACGGGTCGGTATACAAGAACCCCTCGTGCAAGCCGCCTTCCTGCTCCAGGCCATAGGACACGATCGTCACGCCCGGAGCCATGCCCTTGTAGGTCGCGTTCGCAACCCCCGCACCACCAATCGTCCCGGCGACGTGCGTCGAGTGATAATGCATGCCCGACGAATCGTGTACGCTCGCGCGACCCTGAAAATCTACGTGCGTTGCGCGCGCTGTGCTCCATCATAGACCAGAACCGTAACGCCCGCGCCGTCCAGACCGTACGGCGGCGCCTGCACCGTGTCGGCTCCCGTGCGACTGCGGCCACAGTCGTTTACCGGCTTCATCGGCGGCAGCGCCGGCTCAATCCACAACACCGCATCTTCGGCCGCCAGCAGCGGAATCAAATCCTCGGAAACCTCGACCACCAGACCGTTAATGCTCTCCAGAATGCCGCGCACATCAGCGCCGTAACGCTCGACCGCCGCCATCCCATCGCTTACCAGGTCCACATCACGGTGAAACATGACGTACGTCGCGACCACGACCACCCCGCGCTCATCGTGCCCCACCTGAGCCCAGGGCGTGCTGTCACTACTCGCCAGCAACGGGTGCATCTTCCACTCCGAGCGTACTGCCTCGATCCCCACGAGCGCCGAGACCTGCCCCAGTCCCACGGCATCCGCGTCGGCGTCCAGCGCCGCGAAGAACGAGTTCTCGCCCAGGTACTCCAGCAACCGCAGACCATCCGCGCTCAGTTCCTCTCGCAGACCCGCCCCCAGCGGCCCATCAAGCTGCACGATCACGCGCCGCGCATCGCCGCCACGCTGTGCCGCCAGCGCGGCAACCTCCGATGCAATCTCCACCGGGCTCAGAGCCCGAATATCAACCGCGCCGCTGCGCCACTGGATCGTGCCCGCCGACGTGACACTCACTCCAACACACAGGCTGGCCATGGCAACAGCCAACCAGCTCGCCGACCGCGATCGGCCGCTTAGTCGATGACGTTGTCCGAACATTGATTCTCACCTCCAGATGTAGGCTGCCAACGGCAGCAAGAACGCCGTGTCAACCACGGCAAAACCAGCAGGATGCGCCACGGAACAGCACCGCGCTCACGCGCGGAGTCGGTATATCAACATCGGCAGCTTGGTGATCCATCCCAGTACCAATGGACAGCAAGCATCTACACGGTGTGCGCTGTGGGACGAACCTCGACGCCCGACGGCGAGTGTGGCTTCGATCCCAGCAGTCCACACCTCCCCCCGCCAAGACTTAGCCAAATTCTACCAGCTCAGACCCTGATTTCCAAACCGGATAACCGGCGCCAATCAGAATCCCGAGCGCAAGCGGACGGCCAGCAGCAAGGATGCGTCCTTACAGTCCGTCGCGGAAGTTGAATTCGGCCTAATGGGACGTAACGGCCGACCCCCGAGTAGGCCGTAGAGTACGGACAAACAACCGCTGGCGGGCACGGCCGACTCGGAGGTCGGTCGCTACGTGGCTTTGAGCGCGGCTTGCCAACGCTACCCCCTCTACTGCCCCGCCTCACCACCCTCAGCTTCCTTCAGTGCCTTGATCACCGCCCCCAGCGACCGCGCCGGCACATAAGCCTCTAGCCGCAAACTCTGCCGCTCCATGTAGAACGTCAACCCCGCGAGCGGCTCCCCAACACTCACCTTGATCTCAGGCCACACCGACACCCCCATGCGACTCACCAGCTTCCCGGCATCACCAACCACGCGCGGCAAATCGACCAACACGCAAAACTGCGGGTCGGCCGACAAGTGTTCAAACAGCGCAATCACACGCGGATCGGTGGCCAACAACCCGCCGGACTCCTCCAGCAACTCCACCAGCCGCCGGCGAGCCAGCGCCCGCGAGCCAAACGAGTACGCCACCCCCGTCTTACCACGCGCAGCCATATACAACGCCGGCTTCTGACCATACATCATCTGCAACATCGGCTGCACCGGCGTACCCGCCCCGCAAAAATCAAAACAGTAAACATCCGCCTTCACCCCCCCCACATCCTCCTTCACGGACTGGCAACCAACCGCGGGGGCTGAGCCCCAGATACTCATCAAATCGGGACAGCTCTCGAATATCGCCCCCACCCGACGCTGCACATCCTCCCCACGCTCCGCCAGGTACCAACCCCAATACGACAGCCCGTCATCCCCATCAAACCCGAAGGCCACGTTCGTCCCCGACACCATCCGCATTAACACAGCGTTCTGCTTCAGAACCTCGTCCATTCGCTCTGCGCCGAACTTCTCTCGCACCGGCTTCATCGTCAGCATCTGCCGAGTCAGCACTGCCCCAAGACCCTCCTCGTCGGAGCCATCCTCCCACTCATGGGCCAGTACAATAGCGGCTGAACTCCTCGACATCCCTCGCAGTATGTCCCGCCCCGGCTTGCGCACCTGCGCCAGATAACGTGCCACGGCACCGTCAGCCTCGAAATGGATCCGCTTGTCAATGAACAGCCCGTCAGAACCAAACTCCAACGTCAGCACCGCACTGCGCGCCTCGACCAGTAACTGTCTGACGCGCGCCCCCATCCACTCCCAAATCAACACCGCCGACTCAGCGTCCGAGCTGCCCGCGACGATTCCCATCCCAACCTGCCGCAGAATCATCCCCACCTTGGATTCCAGGCTCGCCTGCCAGCCATCCAGATCAGCGTACACCACCAACTGACGCTGCTTCAGAAGATCACCAACTTCACGCTCGATAACACGCGCCAGCTTGCCCCCGGAATCCAACGCGCGCGTCAGATCCTCCCGTTCACGGCCAAAAATCGCCACCGGCCCCACACCCACAACCAAATACTGGTCCGGCCCAAACTCGTAAAACTGCACTCCCGCCCGCAGTGTCTCCGGCGCCGCGACCGGACGCCAAGCCTCGCGATCCGCCAACGCTGCTATCAGAACCGCCCCATCACGATTCGCCGACCAAGCCACGATCAACGGGCCCGACGAATCCAACGCCGCCGCACTATCGCCCAACGACTCGCCCAGCAAACTCAACGCCGCCCCGCCAGCCGGCTCCTCGACTCCGATTGCCCGCCAAAACTCACCTGCGGCTTGGACGAACTTGTCCAAGTTCGGTACGACAATCACCAAGTGTGCATCATCCGGCACGTAGCGCAACATCCGCGCCAACTGTCCCTCTGCCTCTGGCGAGCCCACCACGTCCTGCCCCTGCGACAATGACCCCAACAGCACGATCATCACCAAAAAGCCTGACAGGCGCATTACGCATCTCCTAGCAGTCGGGCCACAACCGCGCACGCTATCAGCCTGGCCACGCCCAACTTCTCCTTAGATTAAATCGCCCCCAACCAGTAATGTCGATCATCTACCTACAACTTATGACAATCCACGAGATTATGATTATCGGAACCGGTCCCGGAGGCGACACCAAAACGTGCAGGCAACCTCCCCCCCGACCGATCTTACCAAGAACGGCCCGCGTGGAAACCTTGCCTCGGACGCCAACATGACCGACCAGCCAACCAACACCGTCGCCACTGACGATGAAATAATGGCCGCAATCGCCGCCGCTGAACAAGCAACCATCCCCAGCTTCGAAGACGATTCGCAATCCTCGGTGGTCGCCGTCGCGGTACCCGCCGATCCAGACTCTATCCCCACCGCTGGATCCCCAAGACAATCATCAGTCGGCGGCCGCGCTGCTGTGAGTTCGCCCGCCGGCGAACATCTCCACGACATCACTGCGGATGCCAACAATGCCCCAAAAGGGCCTCCCGCGGGTGCTAATCTCCTGAGTCGTGCCTCCTACTACGCTTACCACGCCATCGACACGACCCTTGCCATCATCAACCGTCCTTTTAATTCGCTGTCACCTCAACGACGCCAACTCGCCGGCCACCTGGCAATCGCCACATTAGTTCTCTCGCTACTGGCACTCTACTTGTTCCCAATGCTGATTCCCCGTCGCGATGCGGTTTCGCTCCTCACCAACAAGTGTGCCGCCCTCAGAGCCCCAGCCGCCGCCCAACCAGCCCCCGAATAGCGCCTACGTCCGCCCATCGCCAGCGGCGCCGACCACGGTCGTCCCCGCATCCGCTTCCCCATTGCGCGCACCACGAAAAACCACCCACAACAGCCGCCCCACGATAGCCGCTACCACCAAACCAACCTGAATCAGCAGAATCTCCAAACCACCAAGCGAAAAAACCACCGAACACCCCGCCAGCAGGAAATATCGCGGTACGCGACCAACAAAATACGCCAGACCAAACCGCCAACGCGAATAACCACGCAGAATCGCCATCCAACGGATCGCATCCACCGGCACCGGCACAAACGCCACCAGCGTCAACAACTTGAACGGGGCCCAATCAAACCACCGCAGTGCCCAGCCATACACCCTCGTACCACGTATCCGCCGCCCAAGGCCAAGCCCCAGAAAGTACCCCAGAAGGTGATACTCAGTCAGATTAGCAACCACCGTCGCCAACCCGCTCACAGTGGCCACGAGCACCACGTTGGCCCACACGTTTGGCAAACATGAATACGCCGGCGACGCGGCCAACAGCACAATCCAGGCACTAGGAAGCGGCACAAATGTATTGCAGAGCGATAGATAGAAACACATCAGCACCAGCAGCCACGCCCCACGAGCCGCCGCAATCCCACCCTCGTACGACTCCCACAACAGAAGCGCCGCCCCCGTCAATCCCGCCAACCAGACCACCAGAAAAACAAACCACCCCCGCGCTCCCCGCTCACCGCCGCCCACACCCGTCAGCACTGTACCGGTCGCCTCAGTCAACAAACCTCCCATCCCGCATGTGCAGCACGCGGTCAGCCCGGATCGTTAGATGCTCGTTATGCGTGATCATAACCACGGTCTGCCCCTGATCGCGATGAAGACCCGACAACAACTCCAAAATCGCCTCCGAGTTGCCAGAATCCAGATTCCCGGTCGGCTCATCGGCCAGCAACAACTCCGGCCCGCCGACAACCGCCCGGGCTATCGCCGCCCGCTGCTGCTGCCCAACCGAAAGCTGCCCCGGCTTCTTCCTCCCCATCTCCGACAACCCTACCAACTTGAGCAGCTCATCCACTCGACCATCATCGCCCACCGCGCGCAACGTCAGCGGCAACAACACGTTACGACGCACACTGATCGTCGGCAACAAGTTGAATCGCTGAAACACAAACCCCAGCGCCACACGCCGCAACTCCGTCCGCGCAGCTTCACCAAGCCCAACCGTCTCCCGTCCCGCCACACGTACACTCGCCGCCCGCGTCGGCTTCATCATCAACCCGATGATGTTCATCAACGTGGTCTTGCCACACCCCGACGGCCCCATGATCACCACAAACTCCCCCCGGCGAACCTTCAGATCCAGCCCACGCAAGACCGGCTCGACAATCGAACCATGCCGGTAGTCGTGGTACAAGCCGCGAACATCAATCATGAACTCGTCAGTCATTCACTACTCAACGCCAGCGCCGGGTCCAGCCGCGCGGCCCGATACCCGGGATAAACCGCACTCAATCCTCCCCCAACAACACCGATTATAAACGCCAAGAGCATTTGCCCAGCCGCCAGCTCCACTGTCAACAGCGGCGCCCATACCATGATCAACCCCCGCACCCCAAACGCCATCCCAATCCCCACCATGACCCCGCCCACCGAGATTAACAGCGCCTCTAGCACGGCCAGTCGCAACAACCCAAACTGACCAACGCCCAGAGATTTTAGAATCCCGATCTCACGCGTGCGCTGAATCACCATCGTGTACATCGTCAGCAGGATGAACAGGAAGCACGTCGCCAACGCCACCCCGCTCGACGCATTCATATACATGTTCACAGATGCGAAGCTGGCACGCAGCAGGCGTCCATACTCATTCTTGAGCTCGACCCGCACATCCGGCCCCAACGCCTCCTGATATAACTCAGCCGCCACGACCGGATCCAATCCCGCTCGCAACTTGACGAAATACATGCTCGCATTCAACTCGCCGGCGACAACTATCTCACGCAGCGTTTGCAGCGGCGCAAAAACACGCCCCGCAACACCAGCCTCAACCACCCCCGTAATCCGAAAAACCTGTCCCATGATCCGGATTTCATCCCCAACGTCGTACTCACCAACACGCTGCAAGCGCTCGTCAATGACGATCTCCAAACCGTCCGACAAATACGCCGAGTAAGCCACGTCATCCGCATCCGTCGGCGGACCGCCGCCGCCGGCCACACGCTCCGCAAACGCCCCCGCGCGAGCAAACAACTGCCCCGCAACTACCCGCCGCGCGCCCAGGAAAACGCCCATCTGCGTCGGATCAACACCGAACAGCCGCTGCTGTTGCCCCCCCATGCGCACCTGTCCGAATAACACCGGGATCACCGCCCGCGCCAGTGGCCCGTATTCATCCGCCTGCTGCTCCAGGAACCGCTCGTGAACACCCCGAAAAGGCGCCCCATTTGTGAAAATGACATTGTCCTGCGCCGGGATTACTAGCAGCTCTGCGTCAACACTCTGCATGCGCTGATCGACTTCCGCGATTGACCCGCTGGCCAGCCCCCGCGAAACCAGCATCAACATGATGCCAATCCCGACCGCCAACGCGCTTAACACCGTCCGCAACTTGTGATGCGTCAGATTAGCCCAGACCAGTGCGAGCATTCCGCCTCCCAGCTCCGACAAGCCACGACCGCTTAGCGACGCTCGTCCGCCCCGAAATCAACCAGCGCGGCGGGCAGGTTCCAGACATACGCCGCGACAGATCCTCCCAGCGCCACCAGGCTCAGCACGATCAGCACCATCATCGCCATTCTCGCTCCCGCCCCTCCCAACAACCACGCCGCTGCTCCCAGCGTGCTGCTCGCAAAAAACAACCAACCGGCGAGAACTGCCCCCCGTCCGCGTACCGACTTCCCAAATGGCACCGGCAAAACTTGTGCGAATGCGCCTTGCGCCGCCACCATCAGTAGCTGGCACTCCAAACCAACCGCCAGCGCTCCAGCCGTCACATACAGCCATTGCCGCCACGCCTCTGCCAGCGGAAATGCCGCCCGAACAGACTCGTTCAGCACGAATACCAGCACCATCCCCAACAGCAGCGGCGAGTAATACGTCATCCGACCCATGAACTACTCCAACATCACACGCCATCGCCGTCGCGATCTCTGCGCGCCGGCATTAGGCAGCCCCGCAATTATAATGCTATCATGTCCGCACGAACCGTGGCCGTCCACCGCCCCCTCGGGGCTATGCCGGCGACCACCATGACCCAGGAGCACCGGCAAAATGGACGAACTCCCTCGTTTCCTCGCGGACTTCGAACCCGCCATGGGCCTCACAAAAGCCGATTATACGGACTTCGTCGTCGAGGAAATCCCCCTCTACCCCGCCGACGGCGAGGGCCCCCATACCTATTTCCTCCTCGAAAAATCCGGCCTTAGCACCACACAGGCGGTGAACGACATCGCCCGAGCGCTTAACGTCAAACGACACGAAATCGGCTTCGCAGGTCTCAAGGACTCGCGCGCCGTCACCCGTCAGTGGCTTTCCGTCGAACACACCGAGCCCCAAAAACTGGCTGACTTGCAGCTCCCACGACTGCGAATCCTCGAAACCACCTTCCACCGCAACAAAATCCGCCTCGGCCATCTAAAGGGCAACCACTTCGTCATCCGGATCCGCCAAACAGAGCCAGCGCGCCTCGCCGAGCTACAAGACGCCCTCACAAAGCTAACCCAGCACGGCGTTCCTAACTACTTTGGTATTCAGAGGTTCGGATACCGTGGCGATACCTGGGAAGTCGGGCGGGCAATCATCCGCCACGACGCATTCGAAGCCGTTGACCTCATCCTCGGCCGTCCAACAGACGCCGACACCGGCACCATCCGCCAGGCCAGGATATTTTACGAAGCCGGCAAGTATCAGGAAGCCACCAAGCTTTGGCCGCGCATGTTCCACGCCGAACGCCAAGCTCTCAAAGCCCTCATCCGCGCACAAGGCAAGAAGAAACGTGCCCTGGCCGCTATCGACCGCTCTACCAGAAACTTCTACGTCTCAGCGTACCAATCACACCTCTTCAACAAAGTTGTGGCCACGCGCCTCGAAACGGGCCTCTCGAAACTCTGGCCAGGCGACCTCGCTTGGCTACACGTCAACGGCGCCGTCTTCCGAGTCGAAGACCTGCCAGCCGAACAAACCCGCGCCGACTCCTTCGAAATCAGCCCAACCGGCCCGCTGTTCGGCTACCGTATGAGCGCTCCGGAAGAGCGGCCCGCTGAACTCGAGGATGAAATCCGCGCCGCCGAAGACTTGGCCCCCGAGGCTTTCCGAACAGGCTCACTGCGCGTGAAGGGCGGACGCCGCCCACTTCGCTTCCAACCACTACACAGCAAGATGACGCTTGGCACCGATGATCGTGGTCCCTATCTTGAGCTCCAGTTCACGCTACCACGAGGTTGCTACGCCACCTCGTTGCTGCGGGAGTTGTTTACAACACCATCCCCCGCCACCGACCCTGCCGACAACCTCGATCCAGAGGAAATGGCGGAAGGTGATGATTGCTAAATGCCTGTAAAAACAATAGTTAGGTGACGCTCTATGCCATCCGAGCCGCCGCTCGATTGGAATCGTGTGCTCGAGACCGTCCGAGACGACAATCCCGAGCTATTCCGCTCTTGGTTCATCACATTGCACGCCGCCCAACCACTCGGCGGCGAGATCGAGATAACCAGCGACGACCCCTCACACATCTTCTACCTCCAGGACAAATGCTCCCACGCCTTCGCCAACGCCGCAATGAAGGTCAGCAGCCGCTTGATCATGACTCGGTTCACCTGCACACGCGAGCAGAACCTACAAACCTGCCAAACCAACCAAGCGAGCGCATTAACGCAAATCCCGCTCAGCGCTGACTATACGTTCGAGCAATTCGTCGTCGGCCCTTCCAACCGCCTGCCGCATGCGGCGAGCATCGCAGTCTCAAATCAGCTTGGCACGCTCTACAACCCACTGTTCATCCACGGAGCATCAGGTCTGGGGAAGACCCACTTGCTCCAAGCCACCGGCATGACGGTGTTGAACGCAACCCCTGAACTGAAGGTGCTTTACGTCACATGCGAAGCGTTTGTGAACGATTTCGTCCAGGCCATCGCCGACGGCAAACTCCAGGCCTTCCGCGAATGCACCCGCGCCGCCGACCTGCTCATCATCGATGACATCCAGTTTCTCGCCGAACGAGAATCCAGCCAGGAAGAGCTCTTCCATACCTTCAACGCCCTTTACCAGAGCCGCAAGCAGATCATTCTCTCCGCGGATTCCCCGCCAAGCGAGATCCCCACGCTCGAAGATCGCCTCGTTAGCCGTTTCAACTGGGGCTTGGTCGTCCAGATCGACCCACCAAACCGTGAAACGCGACAGGCAATCCTCCACAAGAAAGCCCGTCTTAGGGGCGTCGAAATCCCTGACGAGGTTATCGACGTCATCGCCGAACACGTCCGGGCAAACATCAGACTGCTCGAAGGCGCACTCACGAAACTCATCACCACCACCCAACTTGGCGGTAAACCCCTAAACGTCGAAACCGCACGCGAAACCCTCGAGACCTTCGCCGGCCAGGAACAACGACTACTACGCATCAGCGACATCCAGGAAGCCGTAGCCGAACACTTCGGCGTCCGACTCCAGGAACTGCTCGGACGCAAGCGCACCCGCTCCATCAGCCACCCGCGTCAGATCGCAATGTACCTCGCTCGCAAGCTCACCCCCCTCAGCCTCGAGGAAATCGGCATGCACTTCGGCGGCCGCGACCACTCGACGGTCCTGCACGCCGAACGCAGCATCGAAAACAACCGCACCGACAACCGTGAATTGGCCCGCACACTCACCAAACTGACCACCGGCCTCTTGACACACGTCTGATACTGGCCTGTACGCCAACGCGCGTCACACCCAGTTTCTGAACCCCGAGCGGACCCCGCTCCCAGGCCAGTGCGATCTATGCCCGGTTGTTAGGTTCCAACAACAACAACATGACACCGCCACTGACAGGCCGGCAGATCCATAACCACCCGCCCGCCAGCCCGTTGGGGCTGCTCCTCGGCCATCGCACACAACTGACAGCTCTTACTAAGACCAAGACTGGCTTTCTTTCTTCTCTTATAAGCACTCATAGCCCCATAGCCCCCTGTCAAGCCAAGGCGCGCGCCACGGTGTCACCGCTGTTGAGCAGTGCGCCCCATCGCCCCTGCGCGTCGCCACCTCCGTGTCAGCCGCGGAAGCTTGCCCCAGGAGGTAGCCAAAGCGCCGCTTTTCCGTTAAATATAGCCATACAAATAGCGGTACGGCATGAGCGATACGCGGCCACGGTTGGCCACTTCCGTTCAGCGCTCCGCCACCGTATGGCGGAGCACCGGAGTGCGTACCACAAAACGGATTGCGCCATGAAAACCAGACTCCCACGTCAAGAATTCCTCGACGCCCTCGTGGCCATCGCCGCCGTAGTCAGCGGTCGCACCACCAAGCCGATCCTGAGCTGCGTTAAGATCGGCACCGATGGTGAAACTATCGAACTCAGTGCCACCGACGGCGAAGCTGCGCTTTGCCTGAAGGTCAACAGCTTCGCGGTCGAGCAGCCCGGGCAAACCGTGGTCGCCGCCGAGCGGCTACTCAGCATCGTTCGTGAAATGCCGGATGCTGAAATCGTGCTCGAGGCTGACGACCGTCACTGCACGGTCCACGGTGCCGGCAGCAAATTCAAGATATTCGTCCACCCGGCCGACGACTTCCCCGCCATGCCCACATTCGATGATGAACCCGATCTCGTCATCGACGGCACCGAACTCTGGCGCATGATCGCCCTGACGATCTACGCAGCCGCCCGCGAAACCAGCCGCTACGCCATCAACGGCGTCCTATGGGAGAAGAAAGGCAACAAGCTTGTCCTGGTCGCCACCGATGGGCGACGCCTGGCTCGTGCGGCTGGCTCGCTGGTCGAAAGCGCCAGTGCCGATTTCGACGCCATTATTCCCAGTAAGGCTCTGAACATCTTCGATCGCATCTTCAACCCTGCCAAGGAGCAGGATGGCTGGACCGTTGACATCAAGATCCTGCCCAACCAGATTCTCTTGCGCAGCGGAGGCCGGCTCCTCTCAACCGTGCTTGTCGAAGGTAAGTTCCCCAACTACGAAGACGTGATCCCACAGGGCAGCGACAAGACTGCCAGGATCAACCGCCTGGAACTCAGCGGGGCCATCAAACGTGCCGCGCTGCTCACCACCGACGAGGCGCGAGCTGTTAAGTTGGCCTTCACCGCCGATCAACTCGTCATAACCGGCCATTCACCCGAACAAGGTGAAGCCCGCGTCGAACTGCCTATCGAGTTGAAGGGTGATCCCGTCGAAATTGGATTCAACCCTCTGTTCGTGAACGATGCTCTCAAAGCCCTGACCACCACCGATATCCTCATCGAATTACAGGAATCCGCCCGGCCAGGAATTATCCGTGGCGCCGACCAGGGCGATTTCCTGTATGTCGTCATGCCGGTCTCACTCTAGCCCCGTGCATGAACCACGGCCCGGATACCACCATGAACGAACGGCAGTACTCTCGCCTGCGACAAAACCGGTGCTACACTCGCCTCGCTCGGCTCAGTGATCCCCATCCCCAGTACGCCGGCAGTCGATCACCGGTTGCCTCGATTCTCGCTCGCGCAGCCGGCCAACTGCAACACCGCGCGCAAGCTCAAGCCGCCTGGCAGCGCATCGCTCACCCCCAGTGGCTCGCCGCAACAACCCTCGATACCATCGAAAGTCGAACCTCCGGCGGATGCACCGTGGTAATCGCGGCCGACAATTCGACCATTCTCTACGATCTCCAACGGCACAGAACCACCCTGCAACAGCAGCTCAGCAAGCTCGTTCCGGGGGTACGGCACCTACGCGTTATCGTCTCCACACCCCATCACGCTAGTGATGCCCAAGGCCATGGCACAGAATAATAGACAACTATGAACGGCGAACAACAACATACTAAACAACCCGTGACCGTTCCGCCAAGCTCGGACACCAGCTACGACGAGAGTAAGGTGCTCGTGCTTGAGGGCACCGAGCATGTGCGCAAACGCCCCAGCATGTACATCGGAGATACAGCGCTGCGCGGCCTTCACCACCTCGTCTACGAAGTCGTTGATAACTCGATCGATGAAGCCATGGCCGGCGTCTGCAAGAATATCTCCGTTGTCATTCATGGCGACGGCAGTATCAGCATCACCGATGATGGCCGCGGCTTCCCCGTCGGCATGAAAGAGGGCTTCGGCATGTCCGCCCTCGAACTCTGCCTCACAAAACTCGGAGCCGGGGCCAAGTTCGACCGCGATTCATACAAGATCTCCGGCGGCCTTCACGGCGTTGGCGTCAGCGTGGTCAACGCACTGTCCGAGTGGTTCCGGGCGACGACGCACCGCGATGGCCAAACCTGGACCATGTATTTCAAAGCCGGCAAGACCACTGAACCTCTCAAGGCCATCGGCCAGGCCGGCGGCACCGGCACTACCATCACTTTCAAACCTGACGCCAGTATTTTCCGAGAGCTTGACTTCCATTACGAGATACTGGCGAAACGCCTGCGCGAGTTGGCCTACCTCAACAACGGTTTGACCATCACGCTCACTGACGAACGTACAGGTAAAACCGAAACATATGCCTACGAGCGCGGCATTCTCCAGTTTGTCGAACACCTTAATGAGGGACGCACCCCATTGCACACGCCGCCGCTCTTCTTCAGTCATGAAGACAAGCAGCAGCGACTAATCCTCGAGGTCGCTCTACAGTACACCGATAAGTACAACGAAACGATGCTTTCGTTTGTGAACAACATCAACACCGTCGAGGGTGGCACTCATCTTTCCGGATTCCGCTCCGCCCTCACGCGCACAATCAACGCCTACGCTCGCAAGACCAACCTGCTGAAGAACAATGACCCCACGCCCACCGGCGACGATATTCGCGAGGGGCTCACCAGCATTATCTCAGTCAAAGTGCCCGAACCACAGTTCGAAGGCCAGACCAAAACCAAACTCGGCAACGGGGAAGTCGGCACATTCGTCGAAACCTCCGTAAACGATATGCTCGGCAGATTCCTCGAAGAGAATCCCGCCGAGGCCAAGCGCATAGTCGGCAAGACTGTCCAAGCCTCCCTGGCCCGTGAGGCTGCCCGCAGAGCGCGCGAAACCGCCCGTAAGAGCGCCATGGTCGGCGGCGGCCTCTCACGCAAACTCGTGGATTGCTCCAGCCGCGACGTCGAGTCAACCGAGTTGTTCATCGTTGAAGGCGATTCGGCCGCCGGCTCGGCCAAAGGGCACCGCGACTCCAAGACCCAGGCCATTTTGCCCATCCGCGGCAAGATCCTCAACGTCGAGAAGGCCCGCCTTCACAAGATATTCGCCCATCAGGAGATATTGGAGATGATTAAGGCAATCGGCACCGGCATCGGCGCCGAGGACTTCGACATCTCGAAACTCCGCTATGGCAAGATCATCATCATGACCGACGCCGACGTCGACGGCTCGCACATTCGTACACTCCTCTTGACCTTCTTCTTCCGCCACCTGCGCCCGCTCATCGACAAGGGCGTGGTCTACATCGCACAGCCTCCTCTCTATCAGTTGGCCAAGGGCAAGCAGCGCTCGTACCTCATCGACGATGCGGCTCTGAATGAGCGCCTCACCAGCTTCGGTCTCGAGAAATCCACGCTTGAGATTCGCCGTCCCGACACTGCCGTTCGTGTGCTCGACGCCACCGAGTTACACGAATTGCAAGATCTTGTTGAAAGAATTCAGCATCATGCTCGAATCCTCGGACGCCGTGGAATCATCTTCCGCCAGTTCGTCGACTGCAGCGACGAAAACGGTCACCTGCCGATGTTCCGCGCCGCCGACAAGACCGAGGAGCGTTTCTTCCACAACGAGGAAGCCTGCGAAATCTATCGCAACCAACTCGCCGCTGACGGTCAAAACGCAACCAAGACCGAACTCCCAGAAGTCCGCAACCTCCAAGATTGCTTCGAGAGCCTGAGCAACTTCGGCTGCAACGTCGAAGACCTCTTCCTACGCCGTGAAGAGCAAATCACCGGCGAATTGTCACCCGCCGTCTTCGTCCTTCGCGCCGGCTCGGAGGATATCAGAGAACTAAACGACTTGGCTGAACTCCCCACCGGCATACGTGAAATCGGCACCCGCGGCCGCGAGATAAAGCGCTTCAAGGGCCTCGGCGAGATGAACAAGGACGAACTCTGGGAAACCACCATGGACCCGGCCAACCGCATCCTTCGCAAGATCATCGTCGGAGAAACCGACAACGACCCCGAACAAGCCGATATCGAGGGCGCCGAGGCCGATCGTATCTTCAGCATCCTGATGGGCGAAAACGTCGAATCACGCCGCGAGTTCATCAACACGAACGCGATCCACGTCAATAACCTCGATATTTGACCCACCGCTCCGCATTATGCAGTGGCCGGCCCCCGAGTCGGCCGTCGTTCGGTGATGCCCTCGCAATGGCAACCAGCACAACCCGCGCTTGACTCACGCCAACCATCAGTACCCCAGCCATCCTCCGCCGATACCACTAACAGCAACCGACTCATATGCTCGACAGGAGCCAGACCGTGCGCTACACCGCAGCCCTCATACTGGCCGCAACAACCCTCATAAACGCCTCGGCCCAGTCCAGATACGTCTCGACCCGCATAATCGTGCTCGAATACGGCACCACCAACGGCGTCGAAGTCTCGCACATCGACCTCTGGGTCACGACCGATAACGGCCGCACCTGGTCCTCCGTCGATGCCCCCAACCAAACCCCCAATGCTCTGCGCTACACCGCCAATCACGACGGCCGCTTCGGCTTCTCCATCATCCTGCACAACGACGCCGGCCCCTCCGGACCAGCCCCAGAACCAGGCACAACCCCTGCGGTCACCATCGTTGTCGACACCGTCCCACCGCTCCTGCAAGTGCATGACGCCCAGGCCCGCCGTGACGACGACAACAACTTAACCATCACGGTAACAACCAGTTTGATAGAGGAGGACCTCTCCGACACTGGTATTCACGTGTTTTATAGGACGCTAAACGGCGACTGGACCGACGGCGGCAGCGTACAACCATGTGCTGACACAATAACCTGGTCGTCTCCCCCCACCCTCGAAACCATGATCGACATCCGCATCGTCGCTACCGACCGCGCCGGCAATCACGCCACCAGCGAAATAACAACCATCGAATTGCCGGCGGTCTCGCCGGCCGTCGCCCCGACATACGCCCCAAACGAACTTGACCCCGGCGACAACAGCATCGACGCCTTTGCCCCCGTACTCCCCCCCATCGTGGCCCCCGTGCAACCACTGACCTTCGAGCCGAGCGTTAAGGAGAACGACGCGCCCCAGTCTCCGGCCGACGACGATTCTCGTCTGCAACACCTGCGTGACCTCGCCCAGCGATTCACGAGCGAGGGTCGTTACTCACTCGCCGCCGCTCGCTATCAGGACGCCGCCCATCTGGCACCCGCTGACGCCGACACCCTCGTGGACCTCGGCAGCGCCCACTATCGCCTCGGGCGCCTCGACCAGGCCCACGACACGTTCAACTCCGCCACCAACCTGATACCCGACCATATTGGAGCAATCGAAGGATTGGCACTGGTCGCCGCCACCCAGAAACGCTACCCTCAAGCCCGCGAACACCTGCAGCACCTGCTACGCCTTCAGCCCCAGTCAGGCATAACCTGGCTACGCTATGGCGACGTCGAGCACCGCCTAGGCAATACGACGCCCGCGCTGGAGGCCTGGCGGAAAGCACTGGCTGCGGATGACGCCGACGCGAATACGGACCTGCGGCACAAAGCCCAACGCCGGCTCGACTACTTCGGCAATAAACAACCGATAATATCATCACTGCCGGCCAAGGATCGCCAAGAATGGCAGAACAAACACCAACTCCCCCGATCATCATCGTCTTCGGCGACGAAGAAAATCGCAAATCCATAGCCCTGGCGAGGGCACTCGATCAACTACTACCACCAGAAGTCGACCGCGCGCTAGCACTCACCGAATACGACGGCAGCCGCAAGTCCGAGCACGGTATGCCCTCCGCCAACCGTGTCCACGAGGATCTCGCCACATTGCCATTCCTATCACCCCTGCGCGTCGTTCTGATCCGTTCCGCCGACGATTTCATCACCGCCAACCGCGATTGGCTCGACAAGTATCTCCACAAACCATCCCCCACGGGATGCCTGATCCTCGAGTGTCGCTCCCTACCACAAACTACCCGCCTCTACAAAGCCGCAGTGGCCGGCGGCGGCCAGATTCACGAATGCAAGAAACTCGTCGGCCGCGCACTAACCGAGTTCGTCACCGCCCAGGCTGCCGCACACAACAAGACCATCGAACCATCAGCCACCAATCGACTGATCGAGCTAGTGGGCCAAGACACCGGCTTTTTGGCCAACGAACTGGAGAAACTCGCGCTTTACGCCGCCGACCGCCCCACCATCACCAACCAGGATGTCAGCGAACTCATCGGTCAGAGCCGCGAAGAGAAGATATTCGCCGTCCTCGACAGCGCCGCTTGCGGCCACGCATCCCAAGCCATCAGCCAGTGGCATCAAGTTCTCGCCACTGACCCCGCCGCCGTCTATAAGTGCTTGGGGGGCATGGCATTTAAGGTCCGCGGCTATCTCAACGCTCACCAACAGCGAGCCGCCGGTCAAAACCCGCGTACCGTAGCCAGTGCCGCCAAGATGTGGGGCCGCGAGCGTGAACTCGACACCATCCTGAAGCGACTCTCACCCCCGCTCCTGCGCCGGCTGTTAGCCGCGCTCGCCAAGCTCGATTCGCAAGCCAAGTCCGGCACTCGGTCGATAGATACTGGCATAGAAGTGCTGCTCGTCAAGCTGGCCGCCTGGGCCCGCTAACGGACTGCGACGGAGCTACGCATGGATGCCATGAACACCGCGCGCTGGATCTGCGCGAGTTGTCTACTCGCCGCCGCCGGCTGCAATCTCGCCTCGACAACACCCAGAGCCCATCACGCCGATCAACCCCCCACGGAACCTATTCAGCCACCACAAGTCGTGGGCGACGAAGTACTTAGCGGATCGGCCACTCAACCGCCCGAGGGGCAAACCGACCTGGATACATCCGTCCAGGGCTACATCCAACGCCTGGACGACCCAGCACGCCGGCCCATCCAGTTAGACACCCACCCGCTGGACGCTCGCAATCCAGTGCGCTACGCAACCGACACTCCGCCTCCACCAGGCCCCCAAACAAGCATCCAGGTAATCAAAGAGCTGGACACCGCCAAGCACGTTGTGGGACCGGTTTCCAACCGGTCAAACGCCCCTGGCGACACAAGCACAACACCCATAACCGCGGAGCCGCCCGCTTCAGCGCCGCTTCAGCGCCCTCAACTGGGCGCCATCACGGTCCACGCCGCCGCCGATACAACATTCGCCGCCGCTACCCACGCGCAATCACTCACTATCAACAACCCAGCCTTCGCCAACACCGCCCCTTGCGACCTGACCGACTTGCTCGGACGACTCGCTCCTCCAAACGACCAGGACTCCTTCCAAGCCCAGTTGCGTTGGCGTATCCTCTGGGCCAGCGCCGGCGACTACGAACGAGCCCGCCAGCCACTCGAAACCGTCACCGCCCAGCAGCAAGAACTGGCCGCCGGCTTCATCGACGCCTGGATCGTCCTCCAGGAATCGCACATGGGCGACCTGCCAGGCGCCGCCAGCGAGCTCTCCACCAAGCTCGACGCACTACGCGCAACCCTCACCACTATCAGCGACCTGGCAATTCCAACCATGCGAATCTGCCGAGCAGTCCGCGGATACGGCCAATACGACACCATAGACCCCGCACGTTTCGTCACCGGCATCCCAATCGAGTTCGTTCTCTACTGCGAAATAACCGATTTCGTCAGTGAACAACGCGCCGACGGCTTCCACTACACCACCTTCGACATGACCACCACCATCCTCAACAACGCCGGCGATACCGTCGACGAGTTCCGCGACACCGATATCAGCGATCGCTGCCGAAACCGTCGCCGCGACTGCTTCATCCCCCGCCTCGTGACGCTACCACCCTCACTTTCTCCCGGCAGCTATGTGGCAAAAGTCACAATCGTTGATAAACTCGGCGAAAAGGTGACCCAGAGCCGCGCGACATTCCAAGTCGCCGCGCGCCATTAGGTTGGCGCCACCACCAGCGAGTGGAATTGCTACCCGGAGACTCGGAAGCTGAACGTCCCCCGTTTCATCCGCCGCCTGTTTCGAGCACCATACGACGGCCTCCGACACTTCGACGTCGTCGCCGATGGCGTGCTCTACCGCTGCGGCCAGCCCACACCCCAAGAATTGACCGATCTGATCAATAAGCTATCATTACGCACGGTCGTCAGCCTCCGCGGCACCCGCGATTCGGCCGACCCAGACGCCTGGGAGCAGGCCGAGCGAGCCGCCTGCGATTCCCTCGGCGTTCAGTTCGTAACCATCCCCTGCAACCACAAAAACCCCCCTACGCGTCTCCAATTGGGCCA